>JAUHZW010000056.1 GCA_030425745.1 Actinomycetes bacterium | reverse complement strand
GCGCCGACCCGCATGCTCCTCGGCGATGCCGACGCCGTCGTCCGTGACCGCCAGGACGACATCGCCGCCCTCGATCTGCACGACCACCTCGACCCGCTGCGCATCAGCGTGCTTGGCCGCGTTGGTCAGCGCCTCCCGCAAGGCGGCGACCAGATGCTCGATGACCTCCGCATCGATCATCGAGTCGACCGGCCCGGCGAAACGAACGGAGGGCTCGAAGCCCAGCAGGGCCGCCGACTGCGACGTCTCACGCAGGACTCGACCACGAGCGCTCGACGACGGACCCTCGACCGGCTCGTGGAGGGCGAAGATCGTCTGTCGGATCTCCTTGATCGTCTCGTCGAGCTCATCGACCGCGCGCGACACCCGCTCGGCTGCCGCCTCCGGGACGTCGTCGATACGCGTGGTGCCCTGCAGCATCATCCCCGTAGCGAAGAGGCGCTGGATGACGAGATCGTGGAGATCACGGGCGATGCGGTCGCGATCCTCGTAGACCGCCAGACGCTCATGCTCGCGCCGGGCCTCGGCCAGGACAAGGGTGACGGCCGCCTGCGAACCGAACGATCCGGCGAGGTCGACGAGGTCGTCGGGGATATAGACATGGTCGTCGACGCAGATGAGCACCAGAACGCCGAGGCTGCGGTCGGCGGTGCTGAGCGGGATCACGAGAGCGGGGCCGAGGTGGGCTCCCGGAATCGTCATGCCGAGCGCATCCTCGGCATGGTCGATGACGCGACGGTCACCGGCCTCGAGGATGTCGTGGATGACCGAGTCGGCCGGCACCCGTTGATCGGGCCACTGCGCCAGAGCCTCGAGGACCTGCTGCGTCGTGCGATGCACCGCGGGTGAGACGTCAGCGGACCCCTCCTCCGGGACACCCCGTGCATCGACGATCTCGACGGCCAGGCCCTCGGGCTCCTGCAGGGCCACGAGGACGACATCCGCCTTGGTCAGCGCACGTGACCGGTTCGCGATGAGGGAGAGCACCTCATCAGCACCGCTGCCACCGAGCACGGCGTTGGCGACATCGGCCACCGCGCCCTGCCAGCGCTCGCGCGTTCGAGTCCGCTCGAACAGGCGGGCGTTCTCGATCGCGACCGCGGCCGCTGCCGCCAGCGCCATGACGGTGCGCTCGTCATCACTCGTGAAGCTTGCTCCCCCGCGCTTGTCGGTGAGGTAGAGGTTGCCGAAGACCTCGCCGCGCACGCGCACGGGGACGCCGAGGAAGGAGGTCATGGGCGGATGGCCCTCGGGGAACCCCACCGAGGCCCCGTGATGGGAGAGGTCGTCCAGCCGGATCGGGACCGGGTGGTCGATGAGCAGTCCGAGGATGCCCTTGCCCGACGGCGCGTCGCCGATCGCCCCCACCGTGGCCGAATCCATCCCGACCTGGACGAACTCCCCGATCCGTCCGTCCGGGCCCAGGACTCCGAGGGCCCCGTAGGCCGCGTCGACGAGATCGACCGCAGCGTGGACGATCCGGCGGAGGGTCGAGCTCAGCTCCAGCCCGGCGGCGACGGAGACGACAGCCGTGTAGAGACCGCGCTCGGGGTCGATGGGTGGCGCCATGCCGGCCAGCCTAGGCCGGCTACCGGCGCCCGATGACGAAAGCGTCCATTCCCCACGCCATCGTGAGGTGGGCGACGACCCCTGCGGCGATGGAGCGCAGCTTCAGTGCGAGATAGCCGAGGATCAGGCCCCCGATGAGGCTGGAAGCGCACTCCGGCATCGGCTTGCCCAGGTGGATGAGGCAGTAGGCGAAGGCCATGACCGGCACCGCATGGACGCCCAAGGCAGGCTGACCAGCGAAGACCAGGAATCCACGGAAGAAGAACTCCAGTGCGACGAAGGTGGCCCCGTAGGCGAGTTCGAAGATCACGAGCTTCGTGACCGCAGAGTCACCACCGCTCTCGAAGTCGTAGAACGGGTAGGTGCGCTGGAAGCGCTCGTCGGAAGAGATGAGCCATACGAGCACGATGATGGCCGGGGCGATGAGGGCGATGAACGTGGCCTCGGACCGCACGAACTTCAGGGAGAGGCCATAGGAACGGACGGACTGACCCGTGATGCGCGCGTACGCGATCGGGACAGCGACGTAGATGGACAAAGTGACCCCCGCCCACCACAAGGAGTGGCTGAAGGACGGATCCGACGCATCATCGAAGAGTCGTAGTTGGCTCACATGCAGAAGCACTGCGGGAGTCACCCAGAGGACGGCCAGGTAGCCCACGGCCCGCGCATCGAGGCTCCCGCGTCGCCACGCGATCACCGACCCTGCCAGAGCCGGGAGCGCGAACAGCGCCAGCCCGACGGGCAGATTCCCCCGGCGCAGGCTCTCGATGGGCCACACCTCGTACGAGATCCACACGACAGTGAGGGTCAGTGCCGCCAGACCGAGCATCACCAGGGCCGCTCGCGTGCCATGGGTGCGACGAACCCACCATCCGATGCCGAGAACGGCTCCAGCAGCGATGACGATGACCTGCCAGCCGAGCAGCATCGCGCCATGCTAGAGGTCGCGACACCGGCTTCGGTTGCCGGACGCCTTCCAGGTGGTGGGCTCGTCCCCCGGTCACGCGCTTTCGTGGTGCATGCGCACCGACGACTCCAACGGCATCAGGTGGACACCGCGCGTCCGATCGGAAGGGTCGGCAGCAGGCGCGCCATGTCCTGGCGCTCGGATTCCAACGTCCACTGCTCGGCGTACCAGCCGCCACGCTCCATGAGTTCGGCGTGAGTGCCCTGCATCGTGATGTGGCCCCGATCGATGACGACGATGCGGTCGTACTCCTCGATCCCGAGCAGGCGGTGCGTGATCATCAGGACGGTCGAATGCTCGAACGCCTGCGCCATCGTCTCGGTGAGGGCATCCGCCGTCGGACCGTCGAGGTGCTCGGTCGGCTCGTCAAGGACGACCATCGACCGGCGGGCGAGCAGGAGTCGGGCGAGAGCGATGCGTTGACGCTCACCCCCGGAGACGGCGAGGCCGAATGCACCCACCGGGGTGGCCAGTCCTCGGGGAAGTCGGGCGACCCACGGCGCCAGTTGTGCGCCGCGCACGGCCGCATCGAGGTCGCCATCGGTCGCGTCAGGCTTGCCGATGCGGATGTTGTCAGCGATCGTCGTGTCGAAGATGTGGGCCTGCTGTGAGAGCAGACCGACATGGCGGCGCAGGTCGTCACCGTCGGTGGACCGCACCTCCACCCCGGACACGGTCACCGACCCGTCGTAGGGCAGGAAGCCCAGGAGAACCGCGGCCAGAGTCGACTTGCCCGCGCCACTCGGCCCCACCACAGCGACGCGGGATCCGGGCTCCACGCTCAGGTCGATGCCCTGCAGCGCATCCGTTCCCGGGGCCCAGCGGGCCGAGACATCGGTGAGGGTGAGTCCGGTGAAGTGCTCGGGGATGGCGACCGGCTTGGCCGGCTCGGCCACAGGCAGAGGTGCCTCCTCCACCTCGGCGAGGCGGACGGCCGATCCCCGGACCCGCTGGTACGCGAGGGCCGACGACGGCAGGGTCGCGAGAACGTCGAACAGGGCGAGGGGCAGGAGCGCGGCGACGGCGAGCCAGACCCCTTCCAGCCGCCCGTCGATCACCGCGGGCACCGTGAGGACGATCGCGCCCACCACCCCGAGGCCCTGCACGATCGTGCCGATGCCCCCACCGAGACCGAGGGCGACGGACTCCCGCACATTCAGCCGGGTGAGCCCGGTGTCCAGTTCCTCGACGCGCTCGGCGACCGGCGCGGTCGCGCCGAAGGCCGTGATCTCGGGGGTCGCGTCCAGGGCCCGGACAACGGCTGCTGACAGCTCTGCGCGAGCCGGCGCCATGCGCGCCTCCGCAGTGCGCGCGGTGCGCGAGATCAGCCAGGGCACGAGGGCGAGGGCGACGAGGCAGAGAAGTGCGATCGCGGCACCCACGGGCGGCAGGAGCCAGAGCAGGAATGCCGCGGTCGCCAGCGAGACGAGCACGGCCTGCGCCCACGGAAGCACGATGCGCAGTGGCAGGTCGAGGGCAGAGTCGACGTCGGCGACGAGACGGGCGAGCAGATCACCACGTGCGAAGGCCCGCAGGCCGGTGGGGGCGAGCTGCTCGAGGCGCGTATAGACGCGCTCGCGGAGTTGGACAAGTCCTCGGAACGCGGCGTCGTGGCCGACGAGCCGCTCGAGGTATCGGAACGCGGCACGGCTGATGGCGAGGGTGCGCACCATGACGGCGGCCACGGTCAGCGTGAGGACCGGGGGCATCGTGGCGGCGGTCGCGATCAGCCACCCCGACACGCCCAGCAGCGCGACCGCACTCAGGGATGCGATCGCGCCGAGCACACCGGCGATGCCCAGTTCGCGGCGCTGGCTCGACATCGCCTCCCACAGGGCGCGCACCGGATGCTGCCTGTCCTGCACGGTCACGTCGCTCACCACCCCACCCGCTGGATCTGGTGACCGATGGGTGGGGTCTCCTTGGAGTCAGCACCTGGGTCGGCGGACTCCGGGGCCTCCACCCGCACCAGTTGGGTGGCCGCCTCGAGCAGCGAGGGCCGATGCGCCACGACGATGACCGTGCGGCCGCGTTCGGCCAGTCGGGTGATGGCAGCGACGACGGCCGACTCGGTCGCCGGGTCGAGGGCCGCCGTGGGCTCATCGAGAAGGACGACATCGGCGTCGGCGAGCAGGGCCCGCGCCAGGCTCAGGCGCTGGAGCTGACCGATCGACAGACCGGAGCCGTCCGCGGCCAGTGCGGTGTCGAGCCCGTCCGGCAGGGCGCGGATCTCGTCGCCCACTCCGGCCTCATCCAGGGCAACCCAGACCTCGTCCGCCGCGATGCCCCCGGCCGAGAGACCCACGGCATCGGCGATGGTCGGGCGCTCGCTCAGGGAGCGAGACGGCAGGTGTGCGCGCTGCGGCACCCAGGCGATGCGGCGGCGCCATGCGGCCATCTCGAGGTCAGAGATGTCGCACGTCTCCTCGCCGGCGGAGGCGCCCAGTATGCCGTCCGTCGGTGTCAGGAAGCCGAGCACGGCACTGAGGAGCGTCGACTTGCCTCCGCCCGAACCGCCGACGATCGCGGTGACCGTGCCGGGGGCCGCCGTGAAGGTAACGCCGGCGAGCGCGGGGGTGGCGCGGCCCGGGTAGGCGACGGTGAGGTCCTCGACATGCACGGTGACCGGGCCTGACGGCAGCACCGTCGAGCCCCCCGCTGGCACCGGGGTCTCGAGGATCGTGAACATCCGATCAGCGGCGCCGAGCCCTTCGGCCGCCGCGTGGAAGTGCTGTCCGACGAGCCGCAGAGGCAGGTAGGCCTCGGGGGCGAGGATGAGGACGAACAGCGCGACCCCGTAGACGATCTGTCCCTCGGCGAGCCGCAGACCGACCGATACCGCGACCAGGGCGACGGAGATCGTCGCGAGGAACTCCAGGGCGAGCGAGGACAGAAACGACACCCGGAGCACGCCCATGGTGGTGCTGCGGTATCGATCTCCGATAGCGCGGATGGCCTCCACCTGGGACTTCGCGCGGCCGAAGGCCTTGAGGGTCGGCAGCCCCGAGACGAGGTCGAGGAAGTGACCGGAGAGGACGCCGAGGGTCTTCCACTGCCGGTCCACCTGAGATTTGGTGTACATGCCGATCAGCGCCATGAAGATCGGGATGAGCGGCAGGGTCACCGCGATGATCACCGTGGACAGGACGTCCTGACCGAGGACGGTGAGCAGCACCGCGACCGGCACGATCACGGCGAGCACGAGCTGTGGCAGGTACCGGGCGTAGTAGCCGTCGAGGGCGTCGATGCCACGGGTGACGAGGGCCGCTGTCCCGCCCGGATCGGTCGCTCCGGGCCCCGTCGGTCCGAGGGCGAGGACGTGCTCCAGGGTCGCGGATCGCAGTTGCTGCTTGGCGCGCGCGGAGGCGCGCACGGCAGCGATCTCGGACAGCCACGCGATGAGCGCCCGCGCGACGAAGGCAGCGGCCAGCAGGAGCACGGTGTCGCGGACGTCGCTCCAGCCCGCCCCCTCGGAGCTGACGCGCACGATGACGTCGGCGAGCAGGCGGGCCTGGGCGATGACGATGAGGGCGGTGAGGACGCCGAGGACGACGGCGATCCCGATGAATCCGCGGGTGCTGCGGGCGTATCGCAGCAGGCGAGGATCAAGGGGTCTCATGGTGCGCTCATCCTGACATGCACGTGGGGCCGCCCCGATTCAGGACGGCCCCACGTGACAGTGCGTTCGATCAGCGCCCCGCGCTGGCGAACCGATCGTCGGCGCGGCCGGCGTCCGGCTGCGGCGGGATCATGCTGGTGCTGATCCGCTTGCGGAAGACCCAGTACGTCCAGCCCTGGTACAGCAGCACGATCGGGGTCATGATCACCGCGACGATCGTCATGACGGTGAGCGTGTACTGCTGGCTCGACGCGTTGGTGATCGTCAGGTTGTAGGCGGTGTCGATGCTGCTGACCATGACGTTCGGGAACAGTCCGACGAACAGTGTCGTCACCGCGAGCAGGATCGTCGCGGAGCTGAACACGAACGCCCAGCCGTCACGGCCCTTCAGGGTCAGGCCGAGAGCGGCGAGCCAGGCGACCGCCGCGAGGAGGGCCAGCGGCAGCGTGAAGGCCACGTTGCCGGAGTACGCCTGGTACCAGAGCAGCGCGCCGACCGCGGCCACCGCGGCAACAAGGCCGATGCGCAGGGCGGCCTTGCGTGATGCCTCGCGCACCTCACCGGACGTCTTGAGGGCCAGGAAGATAGCGCCGTGGGCCATGAACACCGTGAGCGTCATGACACCCATGAGCAGCGCGAACGGGTTGAGCAGGTCGAGCAGGTTGCCCGAGTAGTTCAGCTGACCGGCCAGATCGGGCTGGTTCGACGTGGCGAGGGGCTCGATCGGAGAGCCGCCGACGACGTTGCCGAAGGCCACACCGAACAGCAGGGCCGGGAGTGCCGAGCCCACCACGATCGCCATGTCCCACCGCTTGCGCCACGAGACGGAATCGCGCTTGCCGCGGTATTCGAAGGCGACACCGCGCAGGATGAGGCCGAAGAGCACGAGGAAGAGCGCGAGGTAGTAGCCGCTGAACATCGTCGCGTACCAGAGCGGGAAGGCCGCGAAGGTCGCGCCGCCGGCGACGAGCAGCCACACCTCGTTGCCGTCCCACACGGTGGCGATGGAGTTGATCATCACGCGACGACGAAGGTCGTCCTTGCCGATGACCGGCAGGAGCATGCCCACGCCGAGGTCGAACCCGTCGAGGACGAAGTAGCCGATCCACAGGACCGCGATGAGGATGAACCAGATGGTTTGGAGATCCATGTCGTTTCCTTAGTCTTCAGTCCGGATCAGTACGCGAAGTAGAGCTGCTTGTCGTCGTCCTTCTTGGCCTCCGCGTACGGATCCTCGACGACGACCTCGGGGGCACCTGCCTTGATGTACTTCAGCAGCAGGCCCACTTCGATGACGGCCAGCACGGCGTAGACGAGGGTGAAGCCGATCATCGTCAGCCACACCTCCCCCGCGCCGACCAGCGGGGAGACGCCGTCCGCAGTGATCTGCTCACCGAAGACGATCCAGGGCTGGCGACCCATCTCGGTGAAGATCCAGCCGGCCGAGATGCCCAGCAGCGGGAACAGGACGATGGATGCACTGGCGATGGATGCGAATCGACTCCGTGGTGTGCGTCCGCCGCGGAAGGCCCACAGGACCCACAGGGCGTAGAGCGCCGCGATCATGCCCAGGCCGATCATGAGGCGGAAGCCCCAGTAGGTGACCGGCACGTACGGCACGTAGTTCATGTCCGGTCCGTACTGCGGGTACTCCTCGAGGTACTGCTGCTGCAGATCGTTGATGCCCTGCACCGGCGCATTGAAGTCGCCGGTCGCGAGCCAGGACAGCAGGCCCGGGATTGCGATGACGTCGGTCGCCTCATCGCCGGACACATCGCCGATGCTCAGCACGCTGAACGGGGCCTGGTCCTGCGTCTCATAGATGGCCTCGGCGGCCGCGACCTTCATCGGCTGCTGCTCGACCATGACCTTCATGTCCATGTCGCCGCTGACGGAGACGAACACGGCCGAGACCAGGATCGTCCACGCTCCGACCTTGATCGCCGGGCGGAAGACATCGACCTGCTTGTTCTTCATGACCTTCCAGGCCGCGACGCCGGCCACACCAGCACCGCTGACGAGGAAGGAGGCCGCGATGGTGTGGAAGAACGCGATGTAGGCGGTGTTCTGGAACAGCACAGCGCCGATGTCGTTGAGCACGGCGCGGCCGGTCTCCGGGTCGATCTCGAAGCCGACCGGGTGCTGCATGAACGCGTTCGCCGCGAGGATGAAGTAGGCCGAGAGCATCGTGCCGGCCGCGGCGAGCCAGATGGTGGCCAGGTGCAGCTTCTTCGGCAGGCGGTCCCAGCCGAAGATCCACAGGCCGAGGAACGTCGACTCCAGGAAGAAGGCGAGCAGGCCCTCCATCGCCAGCGGGGCGCCGAAGACGTCGCCGACGAAGCGGGAGTACTCGCTCCAGTTCATGCCGAACTGGAACTCCTGCACGATGCCGGTCACCACGCCCATCGCGAAGTTGATGAGGAACAGCTTCCCGAAGAACTTGGTGAGCTGCAGGTACTTGAGCTTGCCGGTGCGGTAGTACGCCGTCTGGAACCCGGCGACCAACCACACGGTGCCGAGAGTCAGAGGGACGAACAGGAAGTGGTACACGGTCGTGATGCCGAATTGCCATCGGGCAAGGTCCAGGGCTTCCATCTCACGTCCTTCGCTCTTCGCGTCGTTCGGTTGTTCGCGTCGTTCGGTTGTTCGCGTTCTTGGCGGCAGGGCCGGCGGACAGGTCTGCCAGTTCCCGATTCTTCCGCGCAGGTGTGCCCCGTTTCCCGGATTCAGTCCGCCCGTAACGGGACTTTGGTCCCCAGTTCACCGGGCCGGAATCCGGTAATCGGACGGGCGGTGCGAGGTAAGGCACTACCCTTCCGGGCGTGACCTTGCGGAACCGTGCCTTCGTGGCCGCCGGCGTGGCCCTGGCGGCGCTCGCGGTCATGGGAGCCATCGTTCTGGTCCAGTACGCGGCGACCGCGGTGACCAACAGCGCCCTCATCGGCACGATCTCCCCCGCGGTCGACAAGTCGGCCGACCTCGGGCTCGAGCAGTCGAACGCGTCCGGCGACCTCGCGGACTACCTGATGCTGCAGCGCCCGGAGTCCCTCGACTCCTACCGGCAGACCATCGGGCGCGCGACCACGCTGCTCGAGGACCTGCGCAGATCACTGGCCGACGACACCGAGCTCTCCGACCTCGTCGCCGCGGCGACGTCCGCCCAGCGGGTCTGGATCAAGACCGACGCCGAGCCGGCGATCAGCCTCATGGAGGCGGGCAAGGCCGTCAAGGCCCGCAAGCAGGCCAACACGCCCGAGGCGTGGGCGGCCTACGACGCCATGGTCGAGTCCACGAACGCCCTGCACGACACCCTCAACCGCCGCTGGGTCGAGGCCTCTGATGCGCTGTCGGGATTCACGCGCACCCTTGGCACCACCCTGCTGGTCGTCGGTGTCCTCGTCCTGCTGGGCTTCCTGCTGTTCTTCATGGGACTGCAGCTGTGGGTGCTCGTCCCGCTGTCGTTGCTCAGGGACGACCTGACCCGAGCCACTCGGACCGACCGGCACACCACTCCGATCCGCGACCATGGACCGCCCGAGATCGCGGACGTCGCGCACGACGCGGAGGAGCTGCGCCGCAGCCTCGTCGAGGAGCTCGACTCCGCGGAGTCCGCGCGCCAGGGACTCATGCAGGACGCTCCTCTGGTGGCGGCGATGCAGGATGAACTGGCAGTCGCCGATGTGCCGGAGGTGTCCGGATTCGAGCTTGCGGGCTACGCGCACTCGGCCGAAGGGGTCGTGGCCGGCGACTGGTGGGATGCCATCGCTCGGCCGGACGGCAGCCTCGCCCTGGTGGTGGCCGATGTCTCCGGGCACGGCCCGCAGGCCGGGATCACGGCCCTGCGGATCCGCGCGGTGCTCCGCACGGCCCTGCGGGAGGGAGCCGACCTGGATGTGGCGGTGGCCCGGGCCGCGGATGCCGTCGCCGACGATGAGCACTTCGCCACGGCCATCGTCATCAGCCTCAACCGTGTGACCGGCACCATCACGTGGTGCAATGCCGGGCACCACCCGGCGATCACCGTGACCCGCGACAAGGAGGCTGCCCTGTGTGAGCCGACCGGGCCGCTGATCTCCTCGCTGGGCGGGCAGTGGGGTGTGCGCACGCGGTTCTTCTCCCCCGGTGACGTCGTCGTGGCCTTCACGGACGGCCTCGTCGAGTCGCGCAATGCGGAGGGGGACGAGCTGGAGGCCGCGGCGGTCGGGCAGTTCATCCGCGGGATGGACGGGCACCTGCGGGAGAACCCCAAGGAGCTCATCACGCGGCTGCTGGCGCAGGTGCGGCACCGTGCGGCGGACTGGCGCCGTGACGACGTCACAGTCATCGCCGCCTGCCGCCACCACTGACACCCCTCGCCTCCGCGAGTGGTCACTTCCCGTCCGAGTGGTCACTTCCCGTCC
>JAUHZW010000332.1 GCA_030425745.1 Actinomycetes bacterium | reverse complement strand
CGGACTTGCGGACGCGGTGGAACCGAGGCTTGCCGGTGCCATCGGAGATCTCCCCCTCGGCACGGAGACGATCGTTCGCCCGAGCCACGCGCTGTGCCTTGGCGATGCGGTCCTCGGCCGCGGCTTCCTTGGCACCGCCCGCGATGAAGTCCTCATCGAGGACGACGTCGTCGAGCTCGTCGAACGGATCCTGCGTCATGCTCCACTCCTGGGACGATGCCTGCGGTATCCCGACAGGGTACGTCGCCTCATCCACGAACGCCCGTGTGGAGCGCCAGCAGATCGCACTAGGGTGCGAGAGACCACCAGCCGATGCAGCGAGGAGTCACCGTGACAGGACAACTCACCGACCGGATCGCACTCATCACAGGCGCATCGCGTGGCATCGGTCGAGCCATGGCCGAGTTGTTCGCCCGCGAAGGCGCGAAGGTCGCGCTGGTGGCACGGTCGGCGGATTCGTTGGACGAGATCGCCCGTGCCATCGACCATGCCGGCGGTCAGAGCCTCCCGCTTCCCGCAGACCTCATGGACCCGGATGCCACTGAAGGACTCGTTGAGAGGACACGTGCGCAGTTCGGCCGCATCGACGTGCTCGTGAACAACGCCGGCGGCAGCTCGTTCATGGCGCCGGTCGCCGACAGCCGCATGTCGGGCGTGGCCAAGACCATGGCGCTGAACTTCGATTCCACCCTGCGCCTCATCCAGGCAGTGGTGCCCGGCATGGTCGATCAGGGACGCGGCTCGATCGTGAACGTCTCCTCGGTGACCGCACTGCGCGCCTCGCCGCTGCTCGGGCACTATGGGGCGGCGAAGGCCGCCGTCGTCTCGATCACGCAGACCCTCGCCGTGGAGCTCGGCACCACGGGAGTCCGGGCCAACGCGCTGCTGCCCGGCTGGATCGCCACCGACCTCACCGATTTCCTCCGCGCGGACGACTCCCTCGAGGAGTCCCTCCTCGACCGGGTGCCCATGCACCGCTGGGGCACGGCCGACGAGATCGCCCAGGCCGCCCTGTTCCTCGCCAGCGATGCCTCGTCGTTCATGACGGGGCAGTCCCTGATCGTCGATGGCGGCCTCAGCGCGAATCCGTGACGAACCGCTAGCCTGAGCCGACGGCAGCCGCCGACTCACCGCCACCTCGAGGAGCCCCCGTGGGACCGATCCTGACCATCATCGTCATCGCGCTGCTCGTCATCGGCGCCATCGCCCTCGGCGTGAAGTTCTTCAACACCTCGGTCGAGGAGTCCGAGGAGGGCAAGGGCAAGGACTGGGACTAACACCCCCGATGCTGCGGCAGTCGGTGCGCGCTCCGTGCCCCGAATCCCGCCCCAACTGACGCAGCATCCGGTCAGGCGTTCTCCTACCCATGAGTCGAACGCTCAGGCGTTCTCCTACCCATGAGTCGAACGCTCAGGCGTTCTCCTACCCATGAGTCGAACGCTCAGGCGTTCTCCTTGCAGGCCTTAATCAGATTCCTGATCCCCTCAATGTCCCCCGGGCTCAGCGTGTTGTTGTCATCCACGAGGTAGTACATGACGTTCTCCTCCTCGGTGCCATGCCCGAGGCCGAGGACGTGGCCGAGCTCATGGAGATAGACCGCGCTGCGCTCCTGCGAGCTCGCCTTCTTCACGTACTCGATGCTGAGGAC
>JAUHZW010000055.1 GCA_030425745.1 Actinomycetes bacterium | reverse complement strand
GCCAATGGCCTGAGCCCGGCTCCCCTGGAGGATTACCTCTGACCGGTTCGGCCTTCGCCGATCTGATCGCCGAGGGCCCGACCGTTCTCGATGGCGGTTTCGCCACGCACCTGGAAGCGCTCGGCTACGACATCTCCGGCCCCCTGTGGTCGGCCCGTGTGCTCGCCGAAGCACCGGAGGGGATCATCCGAGCGCATGGGAACTTCATCGAGGCGGGCGCGCGCATCGTGATCTCGGCGAGCTATCAGGTGTCGCGTCGCGGATTCATCGCCGAGGGACTCGCAGCCCAGGACGCCGACGATGCCCTCGCGGCCAGTGTCACCGCCGCGCGTGAGGCCGTGGGTGATTCGGGCGCACGGGTGGCGGCGAGCATCGGTCCGTATGGCGCGATCCTGCATGACGGCTCGGAGTATCGCGGTCGCTACGGCCTGAGCCATGCAGAACTCGTGGACTTCCACGCCGAACGGCTGGCCGTCCTGACACACGCCGCGCCCGACCTGCTGGCCATCGAGACCATTCCGGATGTGGATGAGGCGCGCGCCCTGGTCGATGTCCTGGCGGAGCACCCGACGCCTCCGGCCTGGATGACATTCGGCGCCGCGGATGGCGCTCACACATGTGCCGGCCAGCCGATCGAGGATGCTGTCGCCGTGGCCACGTCGTCTCCCTCGGTCATGGCCGTGGGCATCAACTGCACCGACCCCCGGTTCGTCGCGCCGCTGCTGCATCGCATGCGGGCGCTGACCGACCTGCCGCTCGTCGTCTACCCGAATGCGGGTGGCTCATGGAACCCGACCACCGGCGCATGGGATGACGTGGTCGACGGTGGTTTCGCCCCGGCTCTGGTGGAGGTGTGGCAGCAGGCCGGCGCGTCGGCGATCGGCGGCTGCTGCGGCACGGATGCCCGGTCCATCGAGGATCTCGCGCGTCACGTGCGGGGCTGAGCAGGTTCGACGACGATCCGGCGCTGCCGCCCTCCCGTGGAGAGGACCACAATCACGGCCTCCGGTCCCTCCTTGATCCGCAGGGCCCGCAGGACCTCCTGAGGGCTGGTGGGGGCATCGCGACACTTCACGGTGGCCGCGTTGAGTGCGAGTTCCGCGAGCTGTCGACGGGCCTGGCGGTCGTTGCCGTCCAGTTCGACGACGACCCGATGGCTGCGCAGGGCCGGATGGCCGGAGGAGTGGTCACCGGTGAGCCAGCTGCTCCTCGGGTCGAGGGACGCGAGCGCCTCCGAGCGGGCGAGCGCGCCGAGGGCCCCTGCTCGCAGCACTGACGGATCGACCTCGTGCAGCCACGCGCTGATCACGTCGGTCGCGGGCAGGTCGCCAGCGTCGGCTGGGATCTCTGCGGCTGCGTCGCCGTCGACGATGACCGCCGTGCGACGCAGCGGCCCGTCGCTCCATGAGGCGACGGTGCACTCGACCACCGTGCGATCCACACTCACCCACTCCGCCGACCAGGTGTCGGGCGGGGTGAAGGCAGGGGAGACCTTGGCGAGGACCCGTGGATGGTCGATCCGCTCGACCCAGCCCCACGGAGGTGACCAGCGCTCGGGATCACGCTCCGGGCGAGCCCGCCCGGTGCGACCGTCGCGTGCAGCGCCGGGGTCACGTCGTGCCGGGTCGACGAAGACGACGTCGTCGGCCCCCAGGACGGCAAGCAGCGGTTCGAGCAGTCCGGGCGTGGTGACGTCACCCTCGACCACTGTGGCGGCCGGGCAGTTGTGTCGAAGCAGGACGGCCACGACGGGATCCCGCTCCACCGCGGTCACGGCCAGACCGGCGCGCAGGAAGGCAGCGGTGTCGAGGCCGAGGCCGCCGGTCAGGTCGAGGACCTGCCGAGCGCCGGACGCGGCGATCCTCCTCGCGCGTCGATCGGCGACCACCGGTCGGGTGGCTGCCTCGAGCCCGTCGCGGGTGAGGAGGATGTCGGGATCGTCGATTCCGTGACGCCGGGCCGCGAGGTCGCGCAGGTCGGCCTGCTCCAGCGCGGCGGCGGCCCGATCCGCAGGCAGGTCGGTCGAGGCCCGCAGGAGTGCGCTGGCCCGGAGGGCATCGCCCGGGGCAGTGCGCCGGGCCTCCCGGGCGGCGTCGATCGCTGCGCGGCCGGCGGCGGAGGCCAGCCAGTGCGCCCGCGGCACCCGATCGTCGTGGTCAGGGACGTCGTCCATCCCCCCATTCTCACGTCCACCCCCGATGCCTCGTCGCTCGTGGCTGGAATCTGACGCGGATTCCAGCCACGAGCGACGAGGCATCGGGGCGGGCGGGTTGTTGGCACTCAACTTGACGGAGTGCTAATGGGTGCGTACTGTTTCTTTTGGCACTCCCCACCGGGGACTGCCAACTGCAGATCTGACCCCGCGCCGCCGAACGGTGGCCCATCGACATCCCGGAGGATGCTGACGTGTCGGTTTCCATCAAGCCGCTCGAGGACCGCATTCTGGTCCAGACCCTCGACGCCGAGCAGACCACTGCTTCTGGCCTCGTCATCCCCGACACCGCCAAGGAGAAGCCCCAGGAGGGCAAGGTCCTGGCCGTCGGCCCCGGCCGCTTCGACGAGGATGGCGACAAGCGCATCCCCCTCGACATCGCGGTCGGCGACGTTGTCATCTACAGCAAGTACGGCGGCACCGAGGTGAAGTACAACGGTGAGGAGTACCTGCTCCTCTCCGCTCGCGACGTCCTCGCGATCGTCGAGAAGTAAGACCCCCAGCGATCCGAATGGCCCACTGCGCTCATGGCAGTGGGCCATTCGACCGCCTCTCCACCTGAGCGCGGCGCTCTCGCCGCCTGCGACCAATCCTGATGCCGGCCCTCGCCGGTCCCCCTTCGTTCTGGGAGTGCAGCACACATGGCCAAGATCCTCGAATTCGACGAAGACGCCCGCCGCAGCCTTGAGCGCGGCGTGAATGCGCTCGCCGATGCCGTGAAGGTGACGATCGGTCCCAAGGGCCGCAACGTCGTCATCGACAAGAAGTGGGGCGCCCCCACGATCACCAACGACGGCGTGACCATCGCCCGTGAGGTGGAGCTGGAGGATCCCTACGAGAACCTCGGCGCCCAGCTCGCCAAGGAGGTCGCGACCAAGACCAACGACGTCGCCGGCGACGGCACCACCACCGCGACCGTGCTCGCTCAGGCGATGGTCCGCGAGGGGCTGAAGCAGGTCGCCGCGGGTGCGTCTCCCACGAGCGTGAAGCGTGGCATCGACAAGGCCGTCAAGGCTGTGTCCGAGCACCTGATCGAGTCGGCTCGCGAGGTCGGTGACAAGGCCGAGATCGCCGACGTCGCCACCATCTCCTCGCAGGACCAGGCCATCGGCGAGCTCATCGCCGACGCCTTCGACAAGGTCGGCAAGGACGGCGTCATCTCCGTGGAGGAGTCCAGCACCACGTCGCTGGAGCTCGACTTCACCGAGGGCATGCAGTTCGACAAGGGCTACATCTCCGCCTACTTCGTCACCGACGCGGATCGCATGGAGACCGTTCTGGAGGATGCCCGCATCCTGCTGGTCCAGGGCAAGGTGTCCAACGTCCAGGAGCTTCTCCCACTGCTGGAGAAGGTCGTCCAGGACGGCAAGCCGCTGCTGATCATCGCCGAGGATGTCGAGGGTGAGGCGCTGTCGACGCTCGTCGTCAACCGCATCCGCGGGACGTTCACCTCGTGCGCCGTCAAGGCTCCGGCGTTCGGCGATCGCCGCAAGGCGATCCTGCAGGACCTCGCGATCCTCACCGGCGCCCAGGTCGTCGCGCCCGAGGTCGGGCTGAAGCTCGACGAGGTCGGCACTGAGGTGCTCGGTTCCGCGCGCCGCGTCGTCGTCACCAAGGACACGACGACGATCGTCGACGGCGGGGGCAACCAGGCTGACGTCGATGCACGTGTGGCCCAGATCCGCGCCGAGATCGAGAAGTCGGACTCGGACTGGGATCGCGAGAAGCTGCAGGAGCGGCTCGCCAAGATCGTCGGCGGTGTCGTCGTCATCAAGGTCGGCGGCCACACCGAGGTCGAGCTCAAGGAGCGCAAGCACCGCATCGAGGACGCCGTGTCAGCGACCCGCGCGGCCATCGAGGAGGGCATCGTGGCCGGTGGCGGCACGGCTCTCGTGCAGGCCACGAAGGTGCTTGAGGGCGACCTCGGGCTGTCCGGTGACGAGGCCACCGGCGTGGGCATCGTGCGTCGCGCCATGGTCGAGCCGCTGCGCTGGATCGCGGAGAACGCCGGCGAGCAGGGCTACGTCGTCACGACCAAGGTGGCCGACCTGCCCGCGGGCCAGGGGCTCAACGCCGCGACCGGCGAGTACGTCGACATGGTCGCGGCCGGTGTGATCGACCCGGTCAAGGTGACCCGGTCGGCGCTGGAGAACGCCGCCTCGATCGCGGCCATGCTGCTGACCACCGAGGCACTTGTGGTCGACAAGCCGGTCGAGGAGACCCCCGAGGCGCATGGCCACGGGCATGGTCACTCACACCACGGTCACAGCCACTAGGTCACAGACCACAACGATGAAGGCCCGGAGCGACGCTCCGGGCCTTCATCGTTGTTCAGGGGTGCCGATCGGCTGCTCGCGGGAGGTCAGGAGGCGGCGGCGATGCGGCGCTGGCGCCGGTAGATCGCCTCGCGCTCATCCTCGGACATGCCACCCCAGATGCCGTAGGGCTCCCGCACCGTCAGGGCGTGCTCAGCGCACATTGTGCGCACAGGGCACGCTCCGCAGATGGCCTTCGCGGCCTGGATCCGCTCCTCGCGGAGGGAACCGCGTTCGCCTTCGGGATGGAAGAACAGGCTGGGGTCCTCACCGCGGCAGGCTCCGTGCAACTGCCAGTCCCAGATATCGGCGTTGGGCCCGGGGAGCCGCGAGACATCAGCCATGGTTCCTCCTTGGTCAGGTGGCTCTCGCCACGAAACGCTTCACACATTGTTCAATACGAGGATAGTAGTAACTGATTCATAGGTTGGTCAATACCCTGACTGGACATTTCTTGAGATCTCTCGGCGTCGGGGCGGCTGCCAACGAGCGAATCCCCTGAATCAGAGGAGAATGGGGTTCGTGACTGACCGTGCCGTGGAGCCGCTGCCCCCCTCGGGGCCCTCGCTCACGGTCGCCGCTGTGGCCCGCCAGCTCGGCGTGGCCCCCGCCACGCTCCGCACATGGGATCGCCGCTACGGCGTCGGACCGAGCAGTCACGAGCCCGGAGCCCATCGCCGCTACTCCACCGAGGACATCTCCCGGCTGGAGCGCATGCGACGGCTCGTCATGTCAGGAGTCTCACCCGCCGAGGCGGCCAAGTGGGCGCTTGCCGGCCAGGACCCCGCGGCTCAGGCCCCAGCGGAGTCGACGTCAGCGCCCGAGTCGAGCACACGCTCCGGCGGTGGCAACGTGCTGTCCCTGCCCGGTGCACGTGGTGAGGTACGCGGGCTGGCCAGGGCCGCGCAGGCCCTCGACACCCAGGAGTGCCAGCGGATCCTCACCGAGGCCATCGACGAGCACGGGGTCGTCGATGCATGGGACGGCATCATCGTCCCCGTCCTGTCGGCGGTCGGGGAGAAGTGGAGCAACACCGGCCGCGGTGTCGAGACCGAGCACGCGCTGAGCGCGGCCGTGCAGGAGGTGCTGGGCTCGTGGATCCAGTCGTGCGCACCCTCCCAGCCCAGCCGCTCGGTCATCCTCGCCTGCGCTCCGGGAGAGCAGCACGCCCTTCCGCTCTGGGCGGTCGCCGGTGCCCTGGCCGAGCGTGGCGTCGCTGCCCGGATCCTGGGCCCAAACCTCCCTGAGGATGCGCTGGGTCGGGTGGTGACCCGCCTCGGACCTGCCGCCATCCTGCTGTGGTGTCAGGTGTCCGACTCCGCTGATGTGCAGATGGTCGAGCACCTCCCGGTCACCCGGCCGGCTCCGACGGTCCTGCTCGGTGGCCCGGGCTGGCCCGATCACGACTACGGGCGTGGCGTCTCCCGCACGCTCGATCTCAAGGACTGTGTCGAGCGCATCGGGCGTGCCCTCGGGTGATCGGGCACGTCCCCGGGTGCCACCGTCGCCAACCAGTGCACGGTCTCCGGCCACCCGGAGGGCAGCGGTGGGCGGTCGATAGCCTTGGGTCACTCGCGCGCCCCTCTCTCACGCTCCGGAGACGCCATGGACTCTCGCCCCCTGTCCCACGAACTCGCCTACGACGGTGTTCCGGACAAGTTCGCCTATCAGGGGCTGACCTTCGACGACGTCCTGCTCGTGCCGGCCGAGTCAGACGTCGTCCCGAGTGAGGTCGACACCGCCTCCTACGTCACGCGCAACATCCGGGTGCTGATGCCCCTCGTCTCCAGCGCCATGGACACCGTCACCGAGGCCCGCATGGCCATCGCCATGGCACGTCAGGGCGGTGTCGGTGTGCTGCATCGCAACATGGCCGTCGAGGAGCAGGCTGCACAGGTCGACCTCGTGAAGCGGTCGGAGGCCGGCATGGTCAACAACCCGGTCACCTGCTCACCCGACGACACCCTCGAGGACGTCGACCGGATGTGCGGCCGGTACCGGATCTCCGGCGTGCCCGTCGTGGACGCTGCAGGGGTCCTTGTCGGCATCGTGACCAATCGCGACATGCGCTTCGAGGATGACATGCGCCGACCGGTCCGCGAGGTCATGACCGGCATGCCGCTCGTCACAGCCCAGGTCGGCATCGCGCCCGAGGACGCACTTGCCCTCCTGGCGCAGCACAAGGTCGAGAAGCTGCCACTGATCGACGGAGACGGACGCCTGCAGGGACTGTTCACCGTCAAGGACTTCGTCAAGACCGACAAGTACCCGCACGCCACCAAAGATGCCAACGGCCGCCTCGTCGTCGGCGCGGCCGTCGGCGTCGGTGACGATGCCGAGACCCGGGCGAAGGCCCTCATCGAGGCCGGCGTCGACTTTCTCACCGTCGACACCGCTCATGGCCACTCGCGCGCGGTCATCGACATGGTGCGGCTGCTCAAGAAGAACTCCGACGTCGACGTCGTCGGCGGCAACATCGCCACTCGGGCCGGAGCCCAGGCCCTGGTCGATGCGGGCGCGGATGGCGTGAAGGTGGGTGTCGGCCCCGGATCCATCTGCACCACCCGCGTCGTCGCGGGTGTGGGTGTGCCGCAGATATCCGCCATCTATGAGGCGTCCTTGGCGTGCCGTCCCGCCGGCGTCCCGGTGATCGGTGACGGCGGCGTGCAGTACTCCGGCGACATCGCCAAGGCTCTCGTCGCGGGCGCCGACACGGTGATGCTCGGATCCCTCCTCGCCGGCACCGAGGAGGCCCCCGGCGAGGTCGTCTTCGTCAACGGCAAGCAGTTCAAGTCGTATCGCGGCATGGGCTCCCTGGGTGCCATGCAGTCGCGCGGCCAGGCGCGCTCGTACAGCAAGGACCGCTACTTCCAGGACGACGTCCTCAGCGACGACAAACTCGTGCCCGAGGGCATCGAGGGCATGGTCGCCTACCGCGGGTCCATCGCCGCCGTGGCCCACCAGCTCGTCGGTGGCCTTCGTGCGTCCATGGGCTACAGCGGCGCCCAGACCATCGACGAGCTGCACGCCAAGGGCTCCTTCGTGCGGATCACATCGGCCGGGCTGCGCGAGAGCCATCCGCATGATGTGCAGATGACCCTCGAGGCCCCCAACTACTCAGGACGGTAACCCGTGACCGACATCCAGATCGGTGGCGCCAAGCGCGGCCGCCGCGGCTACTCGCTCGACGAGGTCGCTATCGCCCCCAGTCGCCGCACCCGCGATCCCGAGGCCGTCTCGACGGCGTGGACGATCGATGCCTACCGGTTCGAGACCCCGATCATCGCCGCACCCATGGACTCGGTCGTGTCTCCGCAGAGCGCCGCGACCCTGGCCGAGAACGGTGTGCTCGCGGTCCTCAACCTCGAGGGCCTGTGGGGTCGCTACGAGGACCCGAATCCGCTGTTGCGGGAGATCGCCGGACTCGCGTCCGACGCGGCCACCGCCCGCGTGCAGGAGCTGTACGCCGCCCGCCCCGTCGACATCGATCTGGTGAAGCAGCGCATCGGCGAGCTCCGCGAGGCGGGCAGCACCGTGGCCGTGGCCACATCGCCACAGAGTGCCGCGAGCCTCGCCCCGGTCGCGTCCCAGGCCGGCGCTGACATCGTCGTCATCCGTGGCACCACGGTCTCGGCGGAGCATGTGGGTGGCGATGGTGCGGGCCTGAACCTCAAGGAGTTCATCCACGACCTCGACGCGCCCGTCATCGTCGGTGGCTGCGCCACGCATCAGGCGGCCCTCCATCTCATGCGGACCGGGGCGGCTGGTGTGCTGGTGGGCTTCGGCGGCGGAGCCTCGCACACCACGGCCGACGTCCTCGGCGTGCGCGTCCCGATGGCCAGCGCCATCGCCGATGTCGCCGCGGCCCGCCGTGACTACCTCGATGAGTCCGGTGGGCGATACGTGCACGTCATCGCCGACGGCTCGATGGGGGCGAGTGGCGACATCGTCAAGGCGTTCGCGTGTGGGGCGGATGCCGCCATGGTCGGTTCCGTCTTCGCCCGTGCCACGGATGCCCCCGGTCACGGAGCGCACTGGGGCGCCGAGGCCTGGCACGCACACCTGCCTCGCGGTGAGCGTCACCAGATGGAGACGGTCGGCACCTTGGCCGAGATCCTCAACGGCCCGTCGCGTCGTGCCGACGGCACCATGAACGTGGTGGGCGCGCTGCGCAAGGCGATGGCCACCACCGGGTACAGCGACCTCAAGGAGTTCCAGCGCGTGGAGATGGTGGTCACTTCGTGATCCTCGACCGCGCCCTCGTGGATCGACTGGTCGGCCAGCTCGACGCCACGGGGGAGCGGTCGGATGTCATCGCCCCGTTCACGGGGGAATGCGAGTACTCGCTGCCGACATCGACTGTCGCCGACGTCGATCGGGCCCTCGAGAGCCTGCGGCGGGGTCAGACACGCTGGGCGGCCACCCCGGTGCGCGAGCGCGCCGCCGCGCTGCTGCGGTTCCACGATCTCGTCCTCACCCGTCGCGAGGAGATCCTCGACATCATCCAGGCGGAGACCGGCAAGGCCCGGCGAGATGCGATGGAGGAAGTCCTCGACGTCTGCATCAACGCCCGTCACTATGCGCGTGACGCGCCGCGCCTGCTCAAGCCCCGGCGCCATACCGGGGCATTGCCGGTGGTCGTCGGGGTCACGGAATACCGAGTCCCCAAGGGTGTCGTCGGCGTCCTGTCACCGTGGAACTATCCGCTCTCTCTCAGCGCAGGTGACGCGATCCCGGCCCTCATGGCGGGCAATGCGGTCCTGCTCAAGCCCGACCTCCAGACCACTCTGACCGCGGTGTGGGCGGTGGAGCTCCTCATCGAGGCCGGTGTGCCGCGCGATGCCATCGCGCTGGCCCCAGGTGATGGTCCGGTCGTGGGGCCGTGGGTCATCGACCGCGTCGACTACGTGATGTTCACCGGATCAACCCGTGTCGGCCGCGAGGTGGCCTCGCGCTGCGGTCAACGTCTGGTGGGCTGCTCCCTCGAGCTCGGTGGCAAGAACGCCATGATCATCCGGGCTGACGCCGATCCGCATCGCGCGGCAGAGATCGCGACTCGGGCCTGCTTCTCCAATGCCGGGCAGCTGTGCATCTCGATGGAGCGCATCTACGTGGCCGATGAGGTGTACGAGGAGTTCACGCGAGCCTTTGCCGCCTCGGTCGCCGCACTGACGATGGCATCTGCCGTGGGCTGGTCCGGCCAGATGGGATCGCTGACCTCACAGCGGCAACTCGACCGGGTCCTCGCGCACATCGCGGACGCGACCGGCAAGGGAGCCGCAGTCCTTGCTGGCGGTGCCGCCCGGCCGGACATCGCCCCGTTCGCCGTCGAGCCGACGGTGCTCGATGGTGTCACCGACGACATGGTCCTGTGCGATGAGGAGACCTTCGGGCCGGTCGTCGCGCTGTACCGGGTCTCCGACGACGAACAGGCCGTCCGGCTCGCGAATGACTCCCCGTACGGGCTCAACGCCGCGGTCGTCACCCGGGACCGCCGGGCCGGGCGCACCATCGCTCGGCGACTCCATGCCGGCAGCGTGAACATCAATGAGGGCTACGGGGCGAGTTGGGCGAGCGTGCGGGCTCCCATGGGCGGCATGGGTGACTCCGGTCTCGGCCGACGTCACGGTGACGAGGGCCTGCTGAAGTACACCGAGTCCCAGACGATCGCCGAGCAGCGCATGCTCGGCCTGGGGGCCCCGCAGGGCTGGTCCGATGAACGCTGGACCGGTCTGCTGGCCACGGCGATCGGCACGATGAAGCGGCTCGGCCTGAAGTAGGTTGCCGGTGTGGCAGCGCAGCACTTCGACGTCATCGTCGTGGGGTCCGGTTTCGGAGGCTCCGTCGCCGCTCTGCGTCTGACGGAGAAGGGCTATCGGGTCGCGGTGCTCGAGGCCGGACGCCGGTTCGCCGATGACGAACTGCCGAAGACGTCGTGGCGGCTGCGCGACTACCTCTGGGCACCGCAGTTGGGTTGCACCGGCATCCAGCGCATCCACCTGCTGAAGGACGTCCTGGTGCTCGCGGGAGCGGGGGTGGGCGGAGGATCGCTCAACTACGCCAACACGCTCTACACGCCGGGCACGGAGTTCTTCGATGATCCCCAGTGGTGTGGCATCACCGACTGGCGCGATGAACTCGCCCCCTACTACGACCAGGCCTCACGGATGCTCGGCGTGACCGACAACCCCACGATGACCCCCAGCGAC
>JAUHZW010000054.1 GCA_030425745.1 Actinomycetes bacterium | reverse complement strand
GTCCGCCGTCGAACACGAGGGCGTTGACCAGCTCAGCGATGATCTCCCGCTGGCGGGCGTACTCCTCGTCGGCTCCGGGCCGGTTCATGACGTACTGCACAGCCACGGCCTTCATGACTGAGACCTCGGCGCGGGCCTCATCGGGGATGACGAGATCCGCGTCGTAACGCGTCAGCGGCCCCGGCCCGCACTCCACCTGCGTGGCCACCTGAGCCGCGTTGGAGAAGCGCGCGATCAACCAGCTCGTGAAGTGCTTGAGCGCGACGAGATCACCCATCGTCCCGTCGAACGAACGAGGCCAGTAGTCCAGGGCCACCAGCCGCTCGAGCGCCGCCTCCAGCTCGGCCGGCTCCCCCTCACCGGGGAATCTCCGATGAGCGGTCTCGACGAGGGCACGACGCTCCGTCGCAGATCCGAACACGGCCAGCGAGGCGATCCCGGAGTGCACGGCGTCCTCGAAGTCATGCACGGAGTAGGCGACGTCATCGGCCCAGTTCATGACCTGCTCCTCGATGCAGGTCCGCTCCCCCGGCGCCCCCTCGCGCAGCCACGTGAAGATCGGCAGATCGTCCTCGTAGGCCCCGAACTTCCGGGTGCCGGGACGGCGTGTCCACGGGTACTTGCAGGCGGCATCGAGGGATCCGCGGCTCAGGTTCAGCCCGACGCTCTGACCGGTGTCCGGATCGACGACCTTGGCCTCGAGCCGGCTGAGGACTCGCAGCGACTGCGCATTGCCCTCGAATCCCCCGATCCGGTCGGCGATCCGGTCGAGTTCGGTCTCACCGTTGTGTCCGTACGGGGGGTGCCCGAGATCGTGCGCCAGGCCGGCGACCTCTACGAGGTCCGGATCACAGCCCAGGGCGGCACCGAGCTCGCGGCCGATCTGGGCGACCTCGAGGGTGTGGGTCAACCGGGTCCGAGGGAAGTCCGAGACACCCGCGACCATCACCTGCGTCTTGGCCGCCAACCGCCGCAGCGCGGCAGAGTGCAGCACCCTGGCACGGTCACGGGCGAAGGCCGTGCGCACCGACTCCTTGACCGGCTCGTCGACGAAGCGGGCGACGTCGTGGTCGTCATAGCCGGGGGGAATCGGGCTCACGTGCCGACCCTAGTGCGGCGTGATGAGGTCAGCGTCGGTGAGGATGCTGCCGTCGCCGTGGACGACGACGGACCGGTAGCCCTCATGGCCGGCGACCCAGGGCGGGCCGTCAGGGCCCATCGCATAGCCGACGGTGGCATAGGCATCTGCCCGCTCGATGTCGGGGCCGATCACGGTGAAGGATCCGATGGTCTCGGAGTCGGCCAGTCTCGAGCCGTCCCAGGTGAGTGACCACAGGTGGTCACCCCGCTGAGCTCGCCCGGATGTGGCCACGGCGCGGTCCGTGACGTCGACCAGAGCCGCCACCGCACTGCTGCTGCGAGGATCCTCGATCGCCACGCGCCACGGACGCTTGGGCTCAGCCGTTCCCATCCCCTGGACGTCACCCCCCACCCCGACGAGAGCGTTCTCGAGTCCATGGCCCCGCAGCAGGTCGGCAGCGCGGGCGATGGCGTGACCTTTGACGAACCCAGCGGTGTCGAGATCCCCGGTGCGCGGGTTGCGAGATGCGAACACCCCGCCGGACTCCCGCGCCAGCGAGTCGCACGCGGCCAGCACGTGCTCGATCTCCCGACGCGTGACGTCATCGATCGCCTCGCCACGCTGCCAGCGACTGATCCCGCTGTCGTCGCGGTAGTGGCTGAATCGCAGGTCGAGTTCATGCAGGAGGGCCTCGGCCGACATGAGGGCCGTGGCAATCGCCTCGCTTCCCAGCCGCTCCCCGTCCGCCGGCGCCACCGCGATGCTCGCGACCGTGCCCATCACCTCGAAGGAGTGACGGACGGGGCGCCGCACGTTGCCGGACACCGACGGGGCTCGGCTCACAGCCGGTCGAGCAGGGACTGCAGGGAATCCCGGTACGCCTCGGAGGTGTAGGTGGCCCCCGAGATGTAGTCGAACTGGGTGCCGACCTGCGAGGCCATCGAATCCAGCTCGGGGATAGCGTAAGAGTTGATCATCTGGGACTTGCGATCGTCCTGCGGCCAGTCGATCGCCTGGACGAAGCAGACAGTTCCGCCGTCGACCGACGCAGCCACGGTCACCGGCCCCCACGGGGTCATGATCGGGTCACCGTTGACCTGCTCACCCGTCGCGCACACCTCGCCGGTGGCCTCCACCTGAGGCTCCTCGGGCTGGGCCTGCTCCTGCTGGGGATCAGCCTGCTGCTCGTCCTGCGGGATGTCCTGCCATTCGGGCTCCGAGCGCTGCTGGCCGTTGACCTGTCCGCCTTGACCGTTCTGACGTGCTCCGGCGCCCGTGTCGAGGTTCCCGGTGCCGGTGAGCGCCTGTGGCATCGACTCCGACGGCGCATCGCCAGAGGTCAGGTTGGCGATCGCGGGGTCGGCGACTCCCACGATCACGACAGCCAGACCACCGAGGGCGGCGGCCGGTGCGATCCGGCGAGCGAGGGATGCCATGGTCAGACTCCGAATCGTTCGTGGTGGATGTGGTCGCCGGGCACCCCGGCCTTGCGCATGCCGCTCATCACGGCGTGCTCCAGCGATGCGGGGCCGCACACGAAGACGTGGCGGTCCGCGAGATCGGGGATCCAAGCACGCAGGGTCTCCGGGGCGAAGGGGTCGACCCGGGAGAACCACTGGCGCGGTCCGGTCAGAACGTGCAGTTCACCGTTCCGGGCAGCCACCATGCGCTCGAGTTCCGCACGATGGGCGAGATCGTCGGCATCGCGCACTCTGACGATGACGACCGGGCGCTGATGCGGGCCGCAGTCCTCGAGCAGCGCTCGGATCGGGGAGATGCCCACACCTCCGGCGACCAGGACGACCGGCGCCCCCTCCGCCTGGTCGACCGTGAAGACCCCGAACGGGCCCTCGAGGACGACTCGAGTTCCGGGCCGCACACGCAGCATCGCCGACGAGTCCTCGCCGAGCTCCTTGATGGTGAACCGCATGCCGGCCGTCGTCGGGGCGGCGGAGAGGGAATACGGGTGCGACTGCCACCACAGTCCCCGCGTCAGGGGACGGACGTTGAAGTACTGGCCGCCGGCCACCCGAAGGCGGTGCAGCCCCGGGCCGGAGACGTGCAGCGAACCGATGCCACTGGCCTCCCTCGAGACAGCGCTCACGTAGAACGGACGGCTCCAGGCGCGCAGGATGTCACCGACCCGTGACCACACGATGAGGGCGGCCGTGGCGACGAAGAGCGCGACCCACCACCAGAACGCGAGGGTGTCCGTGGAGAAGTCGGCCCCGAGGGTCAGCTGGTGGCCGAAGCCGAGGAGCACGGCCAGATACCCGGTGAGGTGGATGAAGTACCACGTCTCATAGGGCAGCCGCTGACGCAGGCGACGCCAGGAGGTGAGACCGAGGACGAAGATGAGAACGGTGCCCACGATCGCGGCGACCATCCAGTCCTGCTGAGCCCAGAGGTCGACGATGCCCGTGACGATGGTGCCTCCGGTCGCTGCGCCCCACGCCCAGGTGTCGGCGATCACGTGGACGAGAAGCGCGAATCCGGTGACGATGCCGAACCACCGGTGCGCAGCGAGCAGGTTGTCCTGACCGTAGCGACGCTCGAGCCACGCTGGCCGGGAGGTGAGGACCAGGCCGCCGAGGGCCGCCAGAGCGGCGATGAGCCCGGATACCTGGCCGAGACCGGAGAGCGTGTCCGTACCGCCACCGAGCAGCGTCCCGATACCGCCGTTGACCACCCAGATGCCGAGGGTGACTGCGGTGATGAATCCGCCGACGGCCAGCAGGTCGGTCGTGAGGAGGCCGGATGTCCGCGGCCGCGGCAGACGACGCACCACGGGGCGCTCACCGGAGTGGCGATCGTGACCGCCCTGACGCTGATGGTGGCCGCGCGTCGTCGTCCGGCGCTCATCGGTCGGGATCATGCACCTATCGTGGACCACGTCGCGCACTGCCTCGTCCACGAACCGCCCCGCCTAACGCAACCCGTACACAGCGTGTACGCGCGGGTTACCCCGCATCTGAGGGTGCGGCGGCGCCAGAGTCGGCACCGGCGGGAGCAGCGCCCAGGACCTCGCCGACGTCTCGGGCCAGACTGACCGGATCGGTCGCACCGATGATGCGCGTCGCGATGCGCCCCTCTCGATCGAGGATGACGGTGCTCGGGAGCGACTTCGGGGGAACGCCCGGAATCGAGGCCAGCAGGGCGCCGTCGGGATCGGAGACGATCGGGAAGGTCATCTCGTATTCGTCGATGAAGGCTCGGGCCGCGTCGAGTTCATCGCTCACATTGAGGCCCACCACGACGATGTCCTCGGGATCGGAGGTGTCCGCGAGGTTCACGAACGCCGGCATCTCCGCCTCGCAGGGCGGACACCACGAGGCCCAGGAGTTCAGCACCACGACCTTGCCGCGCAGATCGGCCAGATCGAAGGGGGCACCGTCCAGCGTCTCCCCCACGATCGACAGCGGGCCATCACGGTCCTCGGCGCCCACGGCCTCCGTGCCCACCAGCGCCGAGGCCGGCTGATCCCGGCCGCAGCCGGCGAGGAGTGCCGGCACGAGGGCGACAAGGGCTACTGCCGCTGCTCGTCTCATACCATTCATGGTAACCCCCGGGGGTATGCCGCCAGCGCGGCCCGTCGTCGCCCCGGCGATCAGGACGACGCCGTCACGACGGGCTGGAGCGACCAGCGCGTGAGCACGTGATGGCGGAGCAGGGCCGCGACCTCACGGCCCACGTACTCGGAGGTCAGAGCGGCGCCCGGGCCCTCGCCGGTCGGGGAGAGATGGGCATCGATGCCCAGCTCACCTGCCGTCGCGCCGGCCCGCGCAGCGTGCGCCGGATCGGTCACGACCGTCGCTGATGACCAGCCGAGGTCCCGCATGACGCCGGCGATGACCCGAAGCGTGCCCACGGTGTCGGTGCCGGTGTCGAAGGAGACGATGTCCGACTCGGGCACCCCGTTCTCGAGCAGGACCCTCCGCTCGAGCCCGGCACGACGCTGCGGCCCGGTGACGATGACGACGGGCGCGACTCCTTCCCGGTAGAGCTGAGCCGCGTGCTCGAGGCGGGCCCGCAGGACCGGACGGGCATTGCCCCAGTACTGCCCCGGTTCGAGCACCACGATGGACTGGGTCTGTGTGCGGTCATCGACGCTGCCGCTGAGCACGATCTGCGCGGCCGCCCCCACCGGCAGCAGCAGGAGGACGCCCAGGACTCCGGTGATCACCGCTGCTCTCACGACGGAGCCACGACGCGCCCCGGGCTCGGCTCCGGACATCCGCCGGACGCCCTCGGACAGGCTCCGAGATGCACCGCGCCCCGGGGAAGACGACGGTGGGGCACTCACCCGGTCATCGTCACACGGCCACCGCGTCTTCTCACGGTGCGACACCACGCGTCCGGAACCGATGCGGGGCGGAGGCACCCACCACGATGTCCTCCGACCCGCATCGGCAGCCTGTGGCCCGGGCCGTCCACCGGCCCGGCGACCTACCTCGTGTCGCTGCGCGCCACGTGCCGTGTGATCGCGGCACGCCCCGCCTCCAGCCGCGCGACCGGCACGCGGAACGGCGAGCAGGACACGTAGTCCAGACCGATCTCATCGAAGAAGTGGATCGACTCCGGATCGCCGCCGTGCTCACCGCACACACCGCAGTGCAGGTTGTGGCGCTTGGCGCGACCCTTCTTGACCGCGATCCGCACGAGCTCGCCGACGCCCTCACGGTCGATGGACTCGAACGGCGAGACCCCGAAGACGCCCTTCTCCAGGTAGGCGGAGAAGAACGCGGCCTCGACGTCGTCGCGGCTGAAGCCCCACGTCGTCTGGGTCAGGTCGTTGGTGCCGAAGGAGAAGAACTCCGCCGCCTCGGCGATCTGGCCGGCGGTGAGAGCAGCACGCGGCAGTTCGATCATCGTGCCGATCGGGAATTTCAGCGTGCAGCCGTTCGCGTCGGCCACCTCCTGCAGCACTCCGGCCGCCTCGTCGATCACGAGTTCGAGCTCCTGGATGGAGCCGACGAGCGGGATCATGATCTCCGCACGCGGATCGCCGCCCATGCGCTGTCGGAAGCACGCCGCCTCGGCGATCGCGCGCACCTGCAGCGCGAACAGGCCGGGGAGCACGAGCCCGAGACGCACGCCGCGCAGGCCGAGCATCGGGTTCTGCTCGTGCAGGCGGTTGACCGCCTGCAGCAGACGGAGGTCGGCCTCCGCGGACTCACCCTTGGCCTCGGCAACGGCGACCCGGACCGCCAGTTCGGTGAGGTCTGGCAGGAACTCGTGGAGGGGCGGGTCGATGAGGCGGATGGTCACCGGAAGGCCGTCCATGGCCTCGAGGATGCGGATGAAGTCCTTGCGCTGGAGCGGCAGCAACGCGTCGAGGGCGGCCTGCCGATCCTCATCGCTCTCGGCGAGAATGAGGCGCTCGACGTACGTCTTCCGCTCACCGAGGAACATGTGCTCCGTGCGCAGGAGCCCGATCCCCTGGGCACCCATGCGTCGGGCGCGGGCTGCGTCCTCCGGGGTGTCGGCGTTCGCGCGGACGCGGAGTCGACGGTCCTGATCGGCCCGGGTCATGATGCGGTCGACCGCACGGATCAGTTCGGCGGTCTCCGCGTCTGCCCCGTCGAGAGCCGCGTCGAGCCCGCTGTCGAAGTAGGTCACCACGGCGCTCGGGACCACGGGCACCTCACCGAGGTACACGTCACCCGTGCTGCCGTCGATGGAGACGACGTCACCCTCCTTGATGACCGACCCGTCGGGGGCGATCATCTGTCGGGTCTTCGTGTCGACGTCCAGGGACTCCGCACCGCAGACGGCGGTCTTGCCCATGCCGCGCGCCACCACGGCCGCGTGCGAGGTCTTGCCGCCGCGACTGGTGAGGATGCCGGTGGCCGCGATCATGCCCTCGAGGTCGTCCGGGTTGGTCTCGCGGCGCACAAGGATGACGTCCTGGCCGCCCTCCGCCCACTTGACGGCCGTCGGCGAGTCGAAGACCACTCGGCCCACGGCGGCGCCCGGGGATGCGTTCATGCCCTTGGCGATGCGGCCGTCCGCGGCTCCCGCCGCGAACCGCGGGAACATCAGCTGACTCAGCTGGTGCCCGCTGACACGCATGAGGGCCTCGTCCATCGAGATGACGCCCTCATCGACGAGCTGCACCGCGATCCGGAACGCAGCTGCCGCCGTGCGCTTGCCCACGCGGGTCTGGAGCATCCAGAGCTTGCCGCGCTCGATCGTGAACTCGATGTCGCACAGGTCTCGGTAGTGGAGTTCGAGCTTGCCCATGATGTCCATGAGCTGCTGGTAGGACGTGGCATCGAGCTGCTCGAGATCCTGCAGCGGAAGGGTGTTGCGGATGCCGGCGACGACGTCCTCTCCCTGCGCATCGGCGAGGTAGTCGCCGTAGACGCCGCTGTGCCCGGTGCCGGGATCACGAGTGAAGGCGACACCCGTGCCCGATCCGGGCCCGGCGTTGCCGAAGGCCATGACCTGGACGTTGACCGCGGTGCCGAGCGTGTGCGGGATGCGCTCCTGCCGGCGGTAGAGGCGGGCTCGCTCGGTGTTCCACGAGTGGAAGACCGAACGGATCGCCAGATCCAGCTGCTGGTACGGGTCCTGGGGGAACTCGTGGCCCGTGGCATCGCGCACGATCGACTTGTAGACGTCGACGAGCTTCCGCAGCGACTCGACCGGCAGGTCGATGTCGGTGGTGACACCGGCCTTCTCCTTCATCTGCTCGAGAGCGTCCTCGAACTCATCGCCGTCGATCTCCAGGACGGTCTTGCCGAACATCTGGATGAGACGCCGGTAGGAGTCCCAGGCGAAGTGGTCGTCGTCAGCCATGCGGGCGAGACCGGCGACGCTCGCATCGTTCAGGCCGATGTTGAGGACGGTCTCCATCATGCCGGGCATCGAGAAGCGCGCACCGGAGCGGACGGAGACGAGGAGCGGGTCCTCCGGGTCGCCGAGCCGGCGCCCCATCTCGCTCTCAAGGCGCGAGACATGCTCGGCCAACTGGGAGCGCAGGCCCTCAGGACCGTGCCCGTGCTCGAGGTAGTAGCGACAGGCCTCCGTGGTGATCGTGAAGCCGGGAGGGACGGGAAGACCGAGTCGGGTCATCTCGGCAAGGTTGGCGCCCTTGCCGCCCAGGAGGTCGACCATGGTGCGGTCGCCCTCGGAGAAGTCGAAGATGTGCTTCTGTGCCGACTTCACAGCTGTGGTGGGTGTGGTGGTAGCCGTCATGTGGTCAGCCGACACCCGGGGCATGGCACGTTGCAACCCGCGTTCCGCATGTGCACGCTTACATCACTGTGACGTCGGCCACGCACCGGGCATCTCCGGTGGGGACGTAGGCTCTCGCCCATGACCACGCTCGATGACCGCGCGGCCGACGACCCCCGCCCCGCCCCCTACGTGCCGCGGCCGGCGCGCAACCGCGGTGCCTACGTCGAGATGCTCATCTCGGCGCTGATCGGCCTCGTGGCCGCGTTTGTCCTGTCGGTCGAGGCACTCACCCTGGCGGAGAACCCGCTGGCCGATCTCGGGTGCGACCTGAACTCAGTGCTGTCCTGCGGCACGGTCGGCCGCGCATGGCAGGCGAGCCTGCTGGGCTTCCCCAATGCCTTTCTCGGTCTGATCGCCGAGCCCGTGGTCATCACGCTGTCCGTCGCCGCCTTGGGCGGGGTGCGATTCCCGCGCTGGTTCATGATCTCCGCGCAGGTCGTCTACTCGATCGGCTTCGTGTTCGCCTACTGGCTGTTCTTCCAGAGTTACTTCGTCATCGGCGCGCTGTGCCCGTGGTGCCTGACCATCACTGTCACGACGACCCTGGTCTTCGCCTCGATGACGCGCATCAACCTGCTCGACGGAAACATCCGGCTCTCCGCCTCCGCCTACCGTTCGGTGTCATCATGGCTGCGTGCCGGCGTCGACACCCTGATCGTCATTCTCATCCTCGCCGTGCTCGTCGGGATGATCGTCATCAAGTACGGATCGGTTCTGTTCGGCGGCTAGTCGCGTGTTGTCGGCCGGCAGGAGGATCACTGACCCCTACCGTTGCCGCATGACGCGTTTCCGCCACGCGGTTGCCGCACTGTGCTGCGCCCTTCCCCTCAGCCTGATCACCGCATCCAGCGCCACCGCGGACACCTCTTTCGCCGCACCTGCCTACCCGTCGGCGGCCTGCACACCAGTTGTGGCAGGTCTGGGCACCGGAGGCCTGGCTCCCCAGCAATGGCGGGCATCGGTCGGCCTTCCCCTGACACCGAGCGGGACCCCCGCGGCCCAGCGGATCGTGGTCGGCGAGTTCGACCAACAGCCGAACATGGACGCCGTCAACGACCTCCTCGAACAATGCGGCCTCGACCCCCTGTCCGTCACCACGCACGCCAACAGCAACGGCGCGGCGGGAGCTTCGACAGTGGGCCTGGAATCCACCCTGGACTTCACAGTGATTGGCAGCGCTCTCCCGGCGAACGCCACCGTCACCCTGGTCAACTCCCCGGCGGCCTCCCCCGGCGGTCAGTGGTACGGGCTGCTCGTCAACATCGCCGAGGCCTGCGGACTGCAGTTTGACGGTGACCCATGGACAGGTCTGCGAACCGCCAGCAAGGGAGCGGGTTTCCCATCCGGCGGATGCATCGCTTCCATCAGCTATGGCGGGGTGGAGGACACGGTATCCAGTGCGGAGCGATCGGACGTGGACTCGGTGATGGACCAGCTCACGGCCAACGGGGTGATCATCGCCGTCTCTGCAGGAGACGAAGGGTCCGGCGGCTGCATCACGGCCGCAGGGGCAACGTTCACTGGCGATGGCACGACCGTGCCTGTCACCGGGATCCAGGTCACGTCAAACATCGCCACGATGACCACCTCGAGCGCACATGGCTTCACCGCTGGACAGCAGGTGTTCCTCGGGGCTCTCTCGCCGGCCTATGACGGGATGTACCGCGTCCTGACGACACCCAGCGCAACCACCTTCACCGTCGCCATCGTCGCCCCTGACCAGACCGACACGGTCTCCGCGGTCGCCAGCGTCGACTTCGGCGGACTCACCCCACAGTTTCTCGCCATCCATCCCGATGCCCTCGCCGTCGGCGGAACGCAGTGGGACACCCAGACCCAGTCTCTCGCCAGTGGGCTCAATGTGACCTACGCGCCCGGTAGCAGCCTGAGCAACCGAGTGTGGTGGGACTCCAACCCGAACAGCAACTGCGCGAATCTGCCGGACTACCCGGCATCAGGAGGTGAGGCCACGGGCGGTGGCATCAGCACGGTGTACGCGATGCCCGCCTACCAAAGCGCCGCCGCCACCGCCAGCTACCCGAGCCAGCCTGCCCAACGGATGATGCCTGATCTCGCAGCACTCGCCGGATGGCCCGCGTACGCGATCGCGAATCCGGGCGTGGGTGTCCAAGGAGCCGCGCTGACGAGCAACACAGCGACCCTGACGGTGCCTCAAGCCCATGCATTCAGCGTCGGAGAGACGGTGACCGTCAGCCTCCTTCCCAGTCCCTTCACCGGACTCAACGGCAGTTTCTCCATCACAGCGGTGAGCGGGAACACCATCTCGTACGCCGTGACCGGGAGCGACATCCCTGCGGCCTACGTGGCAGCCGGCCAGATCGCGCAGTCGTGCTCCGTGCCCTGCGACCCGGCGCTGTTTCCATGGACCCCTGTGGTCGGCACGAGTGCCGCCACTCCCCTCACAGCCATCGGCATCGCCAATGTCAATGCCACTCTCACGGCGCAG
>JAUHZW010000053.1 GCA_030425745.1 Actinomycetes bacterium | reverse complement strand
CCCGCGTGACCCCGTTGCGGATGGCCTGATCCACCCCGTCGGGCGATGTCCCGACGATCTCCGTGAGTGCGTAGGTCCTGTCGGCCATGTCTGAGCCCTTCCTCTCACGGGCGGGCCGGTCGACCACGCCACCTCGCGCGACCGGGTCCGGCCGAGCGCACGGGACCATCTTGTCCTACCGTGTTTCCATGGCGAAGGGCGATCCTCCGGAGGTCTTCACGATCACCGAGGCACAGCGTGGGCTGAGCGTCGAGCAGGTGAGTCGTCAGCGCAAGTACCTGACCTCCATGATCATCCGGACCCTGTGCGTCGTGGGGGCCATCCTCATCCCCGGATGGCCGCGGGCGATGTTCATCGTGGCGGCCATCGTGCTGCCGTACCTGGCCGTGGTCATCGCCAACGCCGGGCGGGAGAACGACGAGCCCGGCGATGTGGGCGGCGTGGAGACCCACGGCCACCGTGCTCTGCCCGCCGCCTCCTTCGAACTGCCCACCGAGGCAGCACGGGCCTCGGACCAGCGGGAGGATCACCGCTACCCCGGGACGTAGGCTGCTGAGGTGATCTGGCCCCTGCTGCGAACCCGGCGCTGGCTCGGCTTCACCGTGCTGGTCATCGTCGTCATCGTCGCCTTCGGGCTGCTGAGCGCCTGGCAGTGGAGTCGCGCCGAGGACCGCCGAGCGGAACGACAGTCACTCCAGACTGCGATCTCGGCTGACCCGGTGCCTCTCGCCGAGGCTCTCCAGACGATCCCCGATCAGTGGGGGTGGACTCCCACGCGCGCGGTCGGCACGTACGACGTCACGAGCGAGGTGCTCGTGCGCAAACGTCCTCTGGAGGCCCGCAACGGATTCTGGGTGCTCACACCGCTGCAGACCGAAACGAACACGGTGTGGGTCAACCGAGGATGGGTACCCGTCGGCGCCGATGCGTTGAGCACGCCCACCGTGGCACCCCCGCCGGCGGGCGCCGTCGAGGTGACCGGATACCTCCTGCCCTTCGAGTCAGCCGATCCCCGTCGCAACGACGGACTGCCGGCAGGTCAGGTGGCGGCACCGTCACCAGCCCTGCTGCCCGTGATCGGCGCCGCCGAGAACGGTTACCTGCAACTGGCTTCCAGCACCCCATCGCAACAGGAGGTGCGCCCGCTCCCCCTGCCAGAGGTGGACGAATCGCGGAACATCTCCTACGCCGTCCAGTGGCTGCTCTTCGCTGCTGTCGCGATCGGCGGCTGGTTCTTCTTCCTTCGCCGTGAGGCGAGAGAGGACGCTCAGGCACGTTCGACAGAGGGGACTGAGCAGTGGATCTCCAATTGACGGGGCGAGCCTTCATCGTCTCGGGCGGCAGCACGGGCCTGGGTCACGCCACGGCGCAGGCGCTGGTCGGCGAGGGCGCCCGGGTGCTCCTCCTGGCACGCCGGGCTGATCAGGTCGAGGCCGCGGCGGCAGGCCTGGGCAGCAGCGCCCGCGCGATGTCCGGTGATCTGTCGGATCCGGACATCGCCAGTGCGGCTGTGACCCGCGCTCTCGATGAGTTCGGACGCCTCGACGGTTGCCTCGGGAGCGTGGGCGGGCCTCCGCCGGGCACCGTGCTCACCACCTCGGACGCTCAATGGCGGGCAGCATTCGAGTCGGTGATGCTCGGCACCATCCGCCTGGCTCGAGAGGTGGTGGCCGGCATCCGGGCGGGGGGCGTCACCGATGGCTCGCTGGCGCTCGTGCTCTCGACCTCTGCCGTCGAGGTGTTCCCCGGCCTGACCACAAGCAACGGCCTTCGTCCCGGCCTGGGGATGTTGGTCAAGGATCTCGCCGACGAGGTCGGCCCGGAGGGCATGCGCGTCAACGGGCTGCTGCCCGGGCGGATCGCGACGGATCGCCTGGCGGCCCTTGATGCGGCGAGCGGAGACGCGCAGGCCGCCCAGGCGGCGGCCAGTGCTCGCATCCCGCTGCGTCGCTACGGATCGCCTGCGGAGTTCGGCCGAGTGGCCGCCTTCGTGCTCAGCCCTGCCGCGAGCTACGTCACCGGATCACTGCTGCGGGTCGACGGAGGCATCACCCGAGGCGTCTGAGGTGGCGAACTGCGTGCGGTGGAGCTGCGCGTAGGCGCCGTCGCGGGCCAGCAGGTCATCGTGTGTACCCCGTTCGACCAAGCGGCCATGCTCGATGACCAGGATCTGGTCGGCCCGGCGGATGGTGCTCAGCCGATGGGCGATCACCAGGGATGTGCGCCCCTCCAGCGCCTCGTCCAGGGCCCGCTGCACGGCGGCCTCGCTCTCACTGTCGAGGTGTGCTGTGGCCTCGTCGAGCACGACCACCCGGGGTGCCTTCAGCAGCAGACGGGCGAGGGCGATGCGCTGCTTCTCCCCGCCCGAGAGGCGATGGCCGCGATCGCCCACGATCGTGTCGAGGCCATCGGGCAGTCGTTCGATCAGGCCGGCGATGTGGGCGGAGGTGCAGGCATCGAGGAGCTCCTGCTCGGTCGCGTCAGGGCGGGCGTACAGCAGGTTGGCCCGAATGGTGTCGTGGAAGAGGTGCGCGTCCTGGGACACCACTCCCACGGTGTCGCGCAGCGAGGAGAAGGTCGCCTCCCGGATGTCCATCCCGCCGAGCAGCACTCGGCCCTCGGTCGGGTCATAGAGCCGCGAGACCAGGCCGGTGATCGTCGTCTTGCCGGCTCCGGACGCTCCGACGAGGGCGGTGAGGGTGCCCGGGGCGACCTCGAAGGAGAGGTCGCTCAGCACGTCACCGGACTCCAGGGACGGCAGGTCGCGTGCCACCGACTCAAGGGAGGCGAGGGACACCTCTTCGGGCCGCGGATAGCGGAACGACACATTCTGGAAACGCACGGAGAGTGGCCCGGCCGGCAGCGCTCTGGCGTCCGGAGACTCCTGCACCAGTGGCGCGAGGTCGAGAACCTCGAAGACCCGCTCGAAGCTCACGAGGGCGGTCATGACATCGACCCGGACATTGGACAGGGCCGTCAGCGGGCCGTAGAGCTGCGCGAGGAGCCCGACCAACGCGAGAAGGGTGCCGATGGTCAGGACGCCACTGATGACCAGGTTGCCGCCGAGACCGTAGACGACTGCGGTCGCCACGGATGCGATGAGCGCGAGGCCGGTGAAGAACCAGCGGTTGGCCATCGCCATCCGCACGCCGATGTCGCGGACGCGGGACGCACGGGAGCCGAAGGCCCGGTTCTCCTCCTCCGGTCGTCCGAACAGCTTGACCAGCAGGGCACCGGCCACATTGAAACGCTCGGTCATCTGGGTGCTCATGTCGGCGTTCAGGCGCATCTGCTCCCGGGTCAGCTCCTGGAGCCGACGACCCATCCAGCGCGCCGGGATGAGGAACACCGGCACCAGCACGAGGGCGGCGATGGTGACCTGCCACGACAGGGTGAACATCGCCACGAGAACGATGGTCGCGGAGATGAGGTTGCCGAGCACCCCGCCCAGAGTCGAGGTGAACGCCTGCTGGGCTCCGATCACGTCACTGTTGAGGCGGGAGATGAGGGCGCCGGTCTGGGCCCGGGTGAAGAAGGCGACGGACTGACGCTGGACATGGTCGTAGACCTCCGTCCGAAGGTCGAAGATCAGGCCCTCGCCGATCCGGGAGGAGTACCACCGACTCACCAGGCCGAGCGCTGCATCGAGGACCGCCAGCCCGGCCATGGTGAGGGCCGTGACGGTGACGACACGCGCATCGCCCTGGGAGATGCCGTCGTCCACGAGGCGTGGCACCAGCAGCGGCTGCGCGACGCTGAGCAGTGACACGGCGACGAGGGTCAGCAGGAACAGGACGATGATGCGCCGGTAGGGCCGGGCATACCCGAGGATGCGCCGGACGAGCGCACGATCGACGCGCTGTTGGGTGACGCTGCGGTCGCGTGTCATCGACCGGTAGGTCATCCAGGCGTTGTCCATGGACATGTCAGGGTGCCGTTCTCGCCGGTGTGGCCAGAGCCTGCAGCCGGCGGACCTGGGCGGCCCGTTCCCGGGCAGGTTGATCCGCGGACCGGTCGGCGCCCTGCAGCAGGCGCTTGAGTTCGCTCACGGCCTCCAAGTCCGCAGCCAGGATCGGCTCGAGCAGGGCATGAGCCGTCGGGAGCAGGGCGTCGGCGGCCGCGACGCGGTGCGCCAGCCCGGTGGCCATCGCCTCGTCAGCCTCGACGAATCGGCCCGACGCGCAGATCTCAAGAGCGCGGCCGTAGCCGACAGCCGCCACCAGCGGCCCCGTGCCGGCGAGGTCGGGGACGAGCCCCCACGTCGTCTCGCGCATGGCGAAGCGGACGTCGTCGGACACCACCCGGAGATCGCACGCGAGGGCCAGCTGGAAGCCGGCGCCGATGGCGTGTCCCTGGACACACGCGATCGTCACCTGAGGCACCGATGCCCACCAGGTGAAGGCCGCCTGCGCCTGCTGGATGAAGGCATCGATCTCGTCCGCGGGGCGGATTGCGATGCTCAGGATCGACTCCTCGCCCGGGATCCCCTCCGGGGTGAACATCCGGGTATCGAGTCCGGCCGAGAAGGAGGGGCCGGATGCCCGCAGGATCACTGCTCGATCCGTGGGCTCGAGCAGGTCGGGAACGGCTGACAGGAAACGCCAGGTTGCCGGAGTCTGGGCGTTGCGACGCTCCGGTGCATCGAGAACGACGTGCACGACACCTCCGAGTCGCTCGACGCGTGCTCCATCGGTCTCTGCCAGGACTTCAGCACTGATCTGTTCGCTCATGCCAGCTCCACGAGGTCGGCGTAGGTGTCGCTCCAGAGGTCCTCATCACCATCGGGCAGGATCAGCACGCGCTCGGGGTTCAACGCCTCGACTGCACCCGGGTCATGCGTGACGAGCACCACCGCGCCCTCGTACCTGCCCAAGGCACCCAGCACCTCTTCACGACTGGCCGGATCGAGGTTGTTCGTCGGCTCGTCCAGCAGCAGGACGTTCGCGCCGGACACCACCAGGCAGGCCAGGGCCAGTCGGGTCTTCTCTCCGCCTGACAGGACTCCCGTCGGCTTCTGGACCGCATCGCCCTCGAAGAGGAACGAGCCGAGGACGGTGCGTTGCCGGGTGTCGTCGAGGTGCGGTGCGGCGTGCCGCATGGTCTCCAGAACGGTGGCGGTGGGGTCGAGGGTCTCGTGCTCCTGGGCGTAGTAGCCGACCACTGCCCCGTGGCCGGGCTCGACGGCTCCGGTGTCGGCGTGGTCGACCCCGGCCAGGATGCGCAGCAGTGTCGTCTTGCCGGCACCGTTCAGGCCCAGGATGACCACGCGGCTCCCCCGGTCGATGGCGAGGTCCACGTCGGTGAAGACCTCCAGCGATCCATACGAGCGCGAGAGTCCTGAGGCGGTCAGCGGGACGCGTCCGCAGGCCTTGGGCTCTGGGAAGCGCAGGGCGGCGACCTTGTCCGTCCGACGTGCTCCCTCAGCACTGCCCAGGATGCGATCGGCTCGCTTGAGCATGGACTGGGCGGCCTTGGCCTTGGTGGCCTTGGCCCGCATGCGCTCCGCCTGCGTGCGCAGGGCCTCCGCCTGCTGCTCCGCGTTGCGGCGCTCGCGGCGCCGACGCCTTTCGTCCGCCTCTCGTGCGGTCAGATAGGCCGACCAGCCCATCGAGTAGACGTCGATCTCCTGCCGGTTGGCATCCAGATGCCACACCTTGTTGACCGTGTCGCCGAGCAGCTCGGTGTCATGGCTGATGACGATGAAGCCACCGTCGTAGGAGGCGAGAAACGACCGCAACCAGCGGATGGAGTCCGCGTCCAGGTGGTTCGTCGGCTCGTCGAGAAGCAGGATGTCGGATCCTCCGAAGAGGATGCGCGCCAGTTCGACCCGCCTGCGCTGACCGCCGGACAGGGTGCCGAGCTCCTGAGCGAGGACCCGTTCGGGCAGCCCGACGCTCGCGGCGATCGCCGACGCCTGGGATTCCGCGGCGTAGCCGCCGAGCGATTCGAACTCGACCTCGGCACGCGCGTACCGGGCGATGAGGCGCTCACGCTCGGCCTCATCATCGGTGCCCATCGCGAGGCTCGTCTCATGCATGCGCCGGACGACGTCCTGCAGGCCACGTGCCGCGAGGATGCGATCGCGGGCGATCTCATGCGGGTCACCGGATCGGGGATCCTGTGGGAGATAGCCGACGGTGCCCGAGATGTTCACTGCGCCGCTGGCGGGCAGTGTCTCGCCCGCGAGGATGCGGGTGAGGGTCGTCTTGCCGGCACCATTGCGGCCCACCAGCCCGATGCGGTCCCCCTTGCCGACCCGCAGGTTGGCGTCGTGGAGCAGGAGAGCGGATCCCGCACGCACGTCGAGGGCAGTGGTCGAGATCATGATGGCTCAGTCTAGGAAGGGTCGGCGTGGACCCCTCCACGGGAGGCATCCCGTGCCGATGAGGTCGGCTCAGACGTTGAATCCGAGCGCCCGCAGCATCTCGCGGCCGTCGTCGGTGATCTTGTCCGGGCCCCACGGTGGCATCCACACCCAGTTGATCCGGAAATCGTCGACGACCTCGGTCAGGGCCGCTCGCGTCTGGTCCTCGATCACATCGGTGAGCGGACAGGCGGCGCTGGTGAGGGTCATGTCGACCGTGGCGCAGTTCCCATCGTCGATGGTCACGCCGTACACCAGGCCGAGGTCGACGACGTTGATACCCAGCTCCGGGTCGACGACGTCCTTCATGGCCTCGATGACATCGTCTTCGGTCGTGGTCGTGCTCATCGGCGATCTGCTCCCTCATCCGTCACGGTGATGCCGGCCTTCGCCTCGGCATCCTGAAGCGCCATCCAGGGCAGGAGAGCGCACTTGATCCGAGCCGGGTACTTCGCCACCCCGGCGAAGGCGATCCCATCGCCCAGGACATCCTCGTCCGGCTCGGCCGCGCCCTTGCTGTGCATCAGGTCGAGGAATGCCGCGCGAATGGCGTCCGCCTCGGTGGGGTCCAGCCCCTCCACCATCTCGGCCATCACGCTGGCGCTCGCCTGGGAGATGGAGCAACCCTGGCCTTCATAGCCGACATGCAGGTGCCCCGAATCGTCAGTGGTCACCTGGACGGTGACCTCGTCGCCGCAGGTCGGGTTGACTTGGTGCGACTCACCGGCAGGATCCGAGATCGCCCCACGACCTCGAGGGTTCTTGTAGTGGTCCAGGATGATCTCCTGGTACATGGACTCGACGTTCACATCACACTCCGAAGAATTCCTGTGCCGCCCGAATGCCCTCGATCGCGACATCGATGTCGGCGGTGTCGTTGTAGATGTAGGTGGACAGCCGCGTGGTGGCCGGGACCCCGAAGCGCCGACAGGTGGGCCAGGCGCAGTGGTGGCCGACCCGGACCGCGACACCCCGATCATCCAGGAACTGCCCGACGTCATGCGGATGCAGGCCCTCGACCACGAAGGAGATCGCACTCCCCCGATGCATGTTGTCGCGGGGCCCGATGATGCGAACGCCCCGCATGTCGTCGAGGCGTTCCAGCGCATACCCGGTGAGGCGGTGCTCGTGTGCCTCCACCGCGTCCATGCCCAGAGCCTCGAGGTACCGCGCGGCAGCCGCAGTGCCGACGGCCTGCGCGACCATCGGCGTACCGGCCTCGAACCGCTTGGGCGCCTCCGCATACGTGCTGTGGTCCATGAACACGGTCTCGATCATGGAGCCGCCGGTCAGGAAGGGCGGCATGGCGTCGAGGACCTCGTGTCGGCCCCACAGCATGCCGATACCCGTGGGCCCCAGCATCTTGTGGCCGCTCCAGGCAACCAGATCTGCACCCAACGACGTGACGTCGATGGGCATGTGCGGAATCGACTGGCAGCCGTCGACGATGCCGATGGCTCCGACCTCGTGAGCCCGCCGCATGATGGCCTCAACCGGGTTGATGGTGCCCAGGATGTTGGACTGGTGCACCACCGAGACCACCCGGGTGGTGCTGTCGATGAGCGTGTCCAACTCGTCAAGCTCGAGACGGCCGTCATCGTCCACACCGATCCAGCGCAGCACCGCACCGGTCTTCGCGCAGACCTCCTGCCACGGCACGAGGTTGGCATGGTGCTCCATCTGTGTGATGACGATGGAGTCGCCCGGGCGCAGCACGAACCGCGGGTCGACGGTGTCCGGCGCGTGTGCGGCCTTTGCCGTGGCGTTGGAGAAGGCATACGCGGCCAGATTCAGGCTCTCGGTGGCGTTCTTGGTGAACACGACGTCGTCGGCACTGGCGCCCACGAACCCGGCGATCGCCCGGCGAGCGTCCTCGTACGCATCGGTGGCCTCCTCGGCCAGCTGATGCGCACCCCGATGCACGGCCGCGTTGCACGACCGGTAGTACTCCGCCTCAGCCTCGAGCACCTGCACGGGCTTCTGGCTCGTCGCCGCGCTGTCGAGGTACACCAGCGGCCGCTCGTCGCGCACGGTGCGACCCAGGATCGGGAAGTCACGCCGGATGCGCTCGACGTCCAGCGTCCTCGGGCCGCTGGACTCGGACCTTTGAGGGGCGACGAGGCTCGTCTGGGTCACGAGGCAGCCGAGCCGGCTGAGACGAACCGCTCGTAACCCTCGGACTCCAGCACGGCCGCGAGCTCCGGGCCGCCGCTCTCCACGATGCGTCCGTCCACGAAGACGTGCACGTGATCGGGCTTGATGTACTGAAGGATGCGCGTGTAGTGCGTGATGAGCAGGGTGCCGGCGCCGGTCTCGTCACGGAAGGCGTTGAATCCCTCGGACACGACCCGGAGCGCATCCACATCGAGACCGGAGTCCGTCTCGTCGAGGATCGCGATCTTCGGCTTCATGAGGGAGAGCTGGAGGATCTCGTGACGCTTCTTCTCACCGCCGGAGAAGCCCTCGTTGACGTTGCGCTCTGCGAACTTCGGGTCCATCTGCAGACCCGCCATGGCGTCCTTCATCTCCTTCATCCACGTGCGCAGCTTGGGCGCTTCGCCGCGGACAGCGGTGGCAGACGTCCGCAGGAAGTTGGAGACGCTGACCCCGGGCACCTCGACGGGGTACTGCATCGCGAGGAAGAGGCCGGCCCGGGCTCGCTCATCGACGGACATCGCCAGGACGTCGGCGCCGTCCAGCGTGATCGAGCCCTGGGTCACGACGTACTTGGGATGCCCGGCGATGACGTAGGCCAACGTGGACTTCCCGGACCCGTTGGGGCCCATGACAGCATGGGTCGAACCGGAGTCGACGGTGAGGGTGACGCCCCGCAGGATCTCCCGGGGCCCCTCGTCCGTGAGGACGGAAGCGTGCAGGTCGGTGATCTGAAGCGTGCTCATCGGGATTCCTTCGCGTGGATGATGGGTGTGGGGTCGATCTCGACGGTCGCCGTGTCGTCGTCGCCGACGATCCGGACCGCGTATGTCGCAATGGGCTGACTCGCCGGCGGGCTCTGGGGCAGCCCGGTGGCGAGGTCGAATGCGGAACCGTGCAGCCAGCACTCGAGCAGGCAGCCCATGACCTCGCCCTCGGACAGCGAGACGTCAGCGTGGGAGCAGCGGTCGTTCACCGCGTAGACCTGGCCCTCGGTGTGCACGACCGCCATGGCGACATCGCCCACCGTGTGCCGTCTGGCCTGTCCGGGCGGCAGGTCCGCGAGAGCGCAGACCGCTTCGAAACTCATCGCTCCTCCTCCTCGAGCGTGCTCTCGAGCTCCGGGTCCATGCCGAGGCGCTGGGCGATGCGCGCGAGCACGGTGTCTCGCCACACCGGGCTCCCGAGCCGGCTCAGCACATCGACGAAGAAGCCGCGCACGACGAGCTGACGGGCCACCTTCTCCGGAATCCCGCGTGCCTGGAGGTAGAAGAGCTGTTGATCGTCGAAACGGCCGGTGGCGCTGGCGTGACCGGCACTCGCGATGTCGCCGGTCTCGAGTTCCAGGTTGGGCACCGAGTCAGCCCTTGCGCCGTCGTCCAGCAGCAGGTTGCGGTTCATCTCGTAGGTGTCCGTGCCGACCGCATCACGACGGACCACGACGTCGCCGACCCACACCGTGTGAGTGCCCTCGCCCTCGAGTGCTCCCTTGTAGATGACCGAGCTGCTGCAGTGCGGGGCCACGTGCTCGACCAGGATGCGGTGCTCGATGAACTGCCCGCCATCGGCGAGGAAGGCACCCAGCAGGGTCGCGCTGCCGCCCGGCCCGCCGTAGGTGACGGAGGGAAGCATGCGGACGATCCGGCCGCCGATGGTCACCGTCGACCCGGTGAAGGTCGCGTCGCGTCCGACCCGGACCGGCCAGTGCCAGAGCTGCGTGGACGTGGCCGCGCCGTCCATGAGGGACAGCATGGTCAGGTCAGCACCGTCACCCACGTCGGTCACGAGCGCGCCGCTGACATCGGTGTCGAGATCATGGACGACCACGACGGTCGCCCGGGCATGACGGCCGATGCGGACGTCGACGTGCGCGTAGTTCTGAGCGGAATCACCTGCCAACGGCACCACGATCGGATCCTCGACCACCGTGTCGGCCGGGACCTGGACTCGGATGACGCGCCGGGCGCCGGCCAGGGCCACGGCGGCTGCGCGATCGACCGGGGTCCAATGGCCGGCGTCGTCGTGGTCGATCTCGCCGACCGTGACGAACTCGGATGTCTCGGCCCCCACCGACCCCGCTGCGGGGTCCAGAGTGAAGAAGCGGGCGAAATCCTTGGTCGGAGAGAAGCGCCACTCCTCCTCACGACCGTGTGGGATCGCGAAGTCATCGACCTCGGTGGAGGCGACGACAGGCGCGAGATCGGTGGGCGGTGCCTGCGTGGTCGTCACCCGACGGCCCCTTCCATCTGCAGTTCGATCAGGCGGTTGAGCTCGAGCGCATACTCCATGGGGAGCTCACGCGCGATCGGCTCGATGAACCCGCGGACGATCATGGCCATCGCCTCGTCCTCGGTGATGCCCCGGGACATCAGGTAGAACAGCTGGTCCTCACTGACCTTGGAGACCGTGGCCTCGTGACCCATCGACACGTCGTCCTCGCGCACATCCACGTACGGGTAGGTGTCGGATCGGGAGATGTCATCCACGAGCAGGGCGTCGCACTTCACGGTGCTCTTCGAGCCGTGCGCACCCTCCTGCACCTGGACGAGGCCGCGGTAGGACGTACGGCCACCACCACGTGCCACGGACTTGGAGATGATGTTCGATGAGGTGTTCGGCGCAGCGTGCACCATCTTCGCTCCGGCGTCCTGGTGCTGGTTGGCGCCGGCGAAGGCGATGCTGAGGGTCTCGCCCTTCGCCTGCTCCCCCGTCATCCACACGGCCGGGTACTTCATGGTGAC
>JAUHZW010000052.1 GCA_030425745.1 Actinomycetes bacterium | reverse complement strand
GGGCATTGTGGAAATGGCCGATTGGCTGGTGGTCAACAAAGCCGATGGTCCGGGCGCTTCCAAAGCCTCGGAAACCGAAGCGGATTACCGCCGCGCCCTGCACCTCTTCCCGCCTACCGACCACGGCTGGACGCCACCCGTGCTCCGCTGTTCCGCCCTTACGGGCGAAGGCCTCCCCCACGTGGCCGATCAACTCGAAGCCTGGGTGCGCAAACATTATCGCGAGGAAATCGCGCCCGCCGATCTCGCCGACCCTGCGCTCTTTCTCGAAACCCGCATCGCCCTCGACGACCTGGCCGCCGAGAACGAACTCGTCGTCGAGGCCGCGTGCGAGTACATGAACACCGGTGAGGGCCTGCACCGCTTCATCGACCCAGTTGATGACGAGACCTACCTGTACACCCAGTTCGAGTCCGCCGACGCGCGTCGTATGTACGCGTGCTCCGAGCAGCCCGATCTCAAGGGCACGTTCCAGCTCACGGTCACGGCACCCGCGCACTGGGCCGTCATCAGCAACTCCCCCACTCCCGAGCCGACCGACCATGGTGACGGCACGGCCACCTGGGCCTTTGCGCCCACGCCTCGTATGTCCACGTACATCACGGCCCTCGTCGCCGGCCCGTATCACCGCGTCGATGACTCCTACGCCGGCGAGTTCGGCACCTACCCGCTGAGCGTCTACTGCCGCGAATCCCTCGCCGAGTTCCTGGACTCCGACGAGATCCTCACCGTCACCAAGCAGGGCTTCGCCTACTTCGAGGAACAGTTCGCGACGCCCTATCCGTTCGCGAAGTACGACCAGCTCTTCGTCCCGGAGTTCAACGCAGGTGCCATGGAGAACGCCGGCTGCGTGACCATCCTCGAGGACTACGTCTTCCGCTCCCGCGTGACCGATGCCGCATACGAACAGCGCGCCAACACGATCCTGCACGAGCTCGCGCACATGTGGTTCGGCGACCTCGTCACGATGACGTGGTGGGACGACCTGTGGCTCAACGAGTCCTTCGCTGAGTGGGCCGCGCACTGGGCCAACGTCAACGCCACCCGCTACACCGAGGCCTGGACCACGTTCGCGAACCTGCGCAAGGCCTGGGCCTACCGACAGGATCAACTGCCCTCCACGCATCCGATCGCCGCAGACATGGTCGATCTCGATGCCGTGCGCGTGAACTTCGACGGCATCACCTACGCGAAGGGGGCCTCGGCACTTCGCCAGCTCGTGGCGTGGGTCGGCGAGGAGGAGTTCCTCGCCGGCGTGCGCAACTACTTCCGCAAGCACGCGTGGGGCAACACGGAACTGCGCGATCTGCTCGTCGAGCTTGAGGCCACCAGCGGCCGTGACCTCGCCGAGTGGACGCAGCAGTGGCTGCAGACCAGCGGAGTCAACCTGCTGCGTCCGGAGATCACCTTCGGCGCCTACAACATGATGGCGAAGGTGGCTGTGCTGCAGGAGCCGCCGAGCGCACCGGAGGGCATCGAGCCGATCCTGCGCTCACATCGCATCGGCATCGGGCTGTACGACCTCAAGGACGGCCGACTCGTCCTGCGCGAGCGCATTGAGGCCGACGTCGTCGGCGAGCGCACGGAGATCCCCGAACTGAAGAACACCATGCGGCCGGACCTTCTCCTGCTCAACGACGGTGACCTCACCTTCGCCAAGATCCGGCTCGACGATCACTCCTGGCAGACGGCCGTGGAGCACATCGGCGAGCTCGAGGACCCGCTGGCTCGCGCCCTCATCTGGGGTGCGGCGTGGGACATGACCCGCGACGCCGAGGTCTCGACCGGGGACTTCCTCCGACTGGTCCTCTCGGGGATCGGCGCGGAGACGGACATCGGGGTCGTCCAGGGGGTGCTCAGGCAGCTGCGCACTGCCATCGACGTCTATGCCACGACGGACCATCGCCCTGCGTATCTGGAGCAGTTGGCCGATGCAGCACGGACCCATGCGCGTGGGTCCGAGGCGGGCAGCGACCGGCAGCTGGCCTTCGCCCGCGCCTTTGCTGCAGCGGCGACCACCGACGCTCAGCTCGACACCGTCGCGGCGCTGCTGGATGGATCCGAGGTCTGGGACGGCCTGGTGATCGACACGGACCTGCGCTGGTTCCTGCTGCAGCAGCTGGCCACGGCCGGCCGTGCCGAGGCGGCGGAGATCGACGCCGAGCTCGAGCGGGATGCCACCGCCACGGGTCGTCGTCAGGCTGCCGTGGCCCGCGCGTCCCGTCCCACGTCGGAGGCAAAGGCCGCGGCGTGGTCGGACATCCTCGAGAACACCGACCTGCCCAACGCCCTCATCGAGGCGACGATCGGCGGCTTCCTCGAGCCCGACCAGACTGACCTGCTGACGCCGTACCGGGACCGCTACTTCGCGGCACTGCCGGCCGTGTGGGCCTCCCGGACGATGGAGATCGCGCAGTCGATCACCATGGGCCTGTATCCGGTGTTCCTGGTCGACGACGACACCCTCGCGGCGACCGATGCGTTCCTCGCGCAGGATGGTCTCAACTCGGCGTGCCGCCGGCTGGTCGGCGAAGCCAGAGACGGCATCGTCCGGGCGATGAAGGCTCGCGCCGCCGACGCCTGATCCGTTGATTGGCGCGTAGTGCACGCGACACGCCGATGCGGGTCGTCTACAACGCGCCAATCAACAATCCACAGAACCGGGCGTCCGTTGTCGGGCATCCACAGAACCGCGGTCGACCCTCGTCAGGCACGTCCGGAGCCGTACCACTGGGGTATGAATTCAGACGAGCCCTACGGACCCTTCACCGTCACGGCCGACGGCGGCGCCGGCTTGACACACAGGCAGGCCTCAACCGAAGCTTTCGTCGCCCCGTCACGCGGCGTCCGCTACGCGAGCGACCACCCGGACCCCGCGACGGCAGAGCGTGAGTGCGCGCTGCTCGTCTCGCAGCCGGAGGCCGTCCTCTCCGGCGCAACGGGAGCTGACCACTGGGGACTCCCGCTGCCTCCATGGATAGGCCTGAACGATGACGAGCCGGTCACGATCGCGTCGCCTGCTGGCTCAGCCCATGCTCGGCGTCGGGGCGTGCGACCTCAGCGTGTGCTGCTACCCGATGACCACATCACGACGTACCGGGGCCTGAGCGTCACCACCCCCGCACGGACCTGGCTGGACTGTGCCGCCCTGATGCCGATCCATCACGTGATCGCCATGGGTGATGCCGTCCTGCATCACGACCTGGCGACACCTGAGGCGCTGGAGGGCATCGTCCACTGGGCCTATCGACGCAGGGGTGTCGCCGTTGCACGGCAGGCGCTGCCTCTACTGGACGGGCGCGCCGAGTCACCGATGGAATCCATCGTGCGGGCGTACGCGATGCTCGGGGGCCTGCCGGCCCCTGAGTGCAACCTCGACATCTACGCCGGGAACCGCTGGATCGCTCGGGTGGACATGTGCTGGCTCGACGCCAAGGTGATCGTCGAGTACGACGGTGCTGTTCATCTGACGGAGCAGCAGCGCAGGCGCGACGCCCAGCGACGAAATGATCTTCAGGAAGCAGGATGGCTCGTGATCACCTTGACGGCGGATGACCTGAAGAACCCGGCAGCCATGGTCGCTCGGATCACGCGTGCCCTGCGCGGTCGCCGTTGATTGGCGCGTTGTTCACGCCGCGCCCCGGCGTGGCGCGTGAACAACGCGCCAATCAACAAGTCAGGCGGGGTCGTCGAGATGGAGGGTGCGCGGGTGGCGAGCATGCTCGGCGAGCATCACGATGCCCTCTCGCAGGCCACCGGCGAGATCGCCCGCGACGAAGCTGGACGCCATCGACGCAGCCGCGAACTCACACGCCTGATCCATGAGGTTCACGGCCGCGTTGACACCGGTCACGATCTCGATCGACCGCTGGGACGGGTCGACCGCCACCAGCACCGTCGACGCGGGATTGCGCAGGCCGGAGTGCACCGCCATGGCGGCGTCGCGGCCACCCTCGAGGGGGCCGACGTAGAGCGCAAAGGCGTAGCCGCTGATCGTGCGGGCACGATCGACGACGCCCTGGAGGTCCTTCAGCTGACCCTGCGTGATCGGGCTGAGGCCCGAGGACGTGTCCAGGATCGCGATCTCGTGCGAGTCACCACCGGGCACTGACGCCACCTCCCACCAGCGAATCGGCCGGCGCCATCTCACTCGGCAGCCGGGCGGGGTCCGGGAGCGGAGCTCCCGAGGTCAGCAGCAGCGGGCCCCCCTCCTCGTCATCGGCAGAGCCGGAACGGATCCAGCCGGGGGCGCTGACGAGGGCGTAGACGACCACGCCGATCAGGAGCGGGAGGCCGACGAAGAGGCCCAGAGCAGTCAGTGGAGTCACGGCTCAAGCCTAGTGGACGCCGGCAGGCCGTCATTCCCCGCGCAGGGGCCCGGTGAGCCGATCGACGAGGTCGGAGCCCTGCATCAGCTCGTCCAGCAGGACCGCGGCACCGGTCGCGTCACCCATCGGCACGCGCCAGTTCGGGTACTCCTGGTCCGTTCCGGGCTGGTTCTGGGCCCGACGGTCCCCGATGACATCCGGCAGACCCACCCCCACCAGCCGCGCGGGTGACTCCGCCACTGCCCGATGCAGGGCTGCCGCGAACTCATCCAGCCCGTCGTCGGTGGACAGGTCCACATCCGCAGTGAGCCAGCCATGGCGCTGCAGCACCTCGACCCACGCCTGACGCTCCTCGGCCGCGTGGTCACGTTCCGCCTCCACCGGGGTGGTGAGCAGCCCGAGCTCGGAGCGGATCCGCACATGCTCATCACGCAGGTAGCCGGCGGTGGGCGGAAGGTCGTGGACAGTCACGCTGGCGAGCACGTCGCGCCGCCAGTCATGCGGGTCACGCGGGCCTGCGCCGTCGGCCTCGAACCACAGGATGCTCGTACCGAGGATCCCCCGCTCTGCCAGCGCCTCTTGCACCCACGGCTCGACCGTTCCGAGATCCTCCCCCACGATCAGTGCCCCGGCCCGCTGCGCCTCGAGCATCAGGATGCTGAGCATGGCGTCGAAGTCGAACCGCACGAAGGTGCCGGCGTAAGCAGGGAAGCCTGACGGCACCCACCACATCCGGAACAGCCCCAGCACGTGGTCGATGCGCAGGCCGCCTGCGTTCCGCAGGACCGTCCTCAGCATGTCGCGGAACGGCACGAAGGCAGCCTCGGCCAAGGCATCGGGACGCCACGGCGGCTGGTGCCAGTTCTGGCCCATCTGGTTGTACATGTCCGGCGGAGCACCGACCCCGACCCCGGGCGCGAGGACATCCTGCAGAGCCCACGCGTCCGCACCCTCCGGATGCACCCCGACAGCGAGGTCGAGCATGACGCCCAGCGCCATGCCGGACTCGATCGCCCGTTCCTGAGTCACCGCCAACTGCTGATCGACCTGCCACTGCAGCCACACATGGAAGTCGACGAGATCCGCATGCTCATCCCGGAAGCCGGCGACATCGACCCCGGACGGATGCCCGAGGCCCGCGGGCCACTGGGTCGGGTGACCGTGGACGTCGCTGATGGCGCACCACGTCGCGAAGTCGAGCAGACCCGCCCCCTGCTCACGAACGTACGCGTCGTACTGCTCGGCCCGCATCGGGTCCATGCCGGCCGCATGGATCGCCTCGAGAGCCGTGCGCTTCGCCCCCCACACAGCATCGCGATCGAGCAGATCCGAGGTGGCATTGCGACGACGCAGCACCGAGGCCAACTCCTCGACGCGCGCTGCCACCGCGGGGTCGAGCCGCTCGAACTCGGGGATGTCCTCAACCCGCAGGTAGATCGGGTTCGAGAACCGGCGCGTGACCGGCAGATACGGCGATGGCGCCATGGGCGGCACGGGTGACGCCGCGTGCAGCGGGTTGATGAGGACGAACCCAGCCCCGAGGTCTCGGCCGCTCCACTCGGCCAGATCGGCGAGATCGTGCAGGTCGCCCAGACCCCACGACTGCGTCGACCGCATCGCATAGACCTGGGTCATGAACCCCCACTGCCGCTCCCCCACCAGCGCGTCGGGGTCCAGCCGATGCGGAGCGACGACGACGGGTGCCGAGGCGGACCGACCCGGTGACTCGGCGTGCACCGTGTGCCAGCCCAGCGGAAGGTCCGACGGCATCCGGAAGCTCGCCTCGCCGATGCGGATGCCATCGACCTCGACCGGGTCCACCCAGAAGTCCAGCTGATCGAGGTCCACCCGCGCACCGTCCTCGAGTTCCAGCCACGCACGCACCGGATCACCGTCCGTGACATGCGCCCACAGGCGGCCGTCGGAACCCGCCCGCATCACGAACACCGGAGGCAGCATGCGCCGCCAGTCGCGCAGCCGCTTCTCCTCCAGGGCCGCATCGATCGCCTCCGGCGAGGATGTGTCCAGGCCCAGCGAGCCGAGGACGGCCTCGACCACGGCACCACTGACCTGCACCAGCTGGCCGGCCTGGTCCCAGTACTCGGTGGCCACCCCGTAGGCGTCGGCCAGACGGCCGAGGTCCTCCGACACGGGGGTCCAATCGGGGACTGCCTGCTCGCTCACCAGATCTCCGGATGTCGATGGATCCACGGCAGCGCCTCCTCGACCCGGGCCGCCAGGGCGAGCAGTCGCGCCTCCTGCCTCGGTCGGCCGACCAGCTGGACGCCGACGGGCAAGCCGTCTTCCGTCCAGTGGACCGGAAGCGTAACGGCCGGCTGCCCGGTCATGTTGTAGGGCGACGTGTAGGGGGTGAAGCGCTTCTGCGCCTCGAAGTCTCCCGCCGGGTCGGCGTCATCACGCAGTCCGCCGATCGGTGCCGGCAGATGGGCCAGAGTGGGGGTCACGACGATGTCGTATCCGGCCGTCGCGTCCAGGGCGGACGACGCGACGTCGGTCATGAGCCTGATCGCGTCGGCGACCTCCTGCTCGCTCAGCGCCTGCCCGCGCTCCCGGAGCCAGGCGGTCAGCGGACGCAGCCGGGCCTCCTGTCCCGCCGACAGCGGGATCCCGGCGGCGGCCGCGGACCACACCTTCTCGAAGTGCGGCACCGCTGAGAGCGGCAGCGGGACGTCGACGTCGTCGACCTCGTGCCCCCATGACTCCAGCAGCGACGACACCCGCTCCCACGCGATGAGGACGTCCGGATCCGGAGTCGTCTCGGCGATGACCGGCTGGGCGCACCGACCGACTCTCAGCCTTCCCACGTCAGCGGAGAGACCGCGCACATAGGCGTCGTCGCACCCTGCCATGACACCGAGCAGCGCCGCCGCATCCGCGACCGTCCGGGCCAGGGCTCCCTGAACCACCAGCCGGCCCGGGCCCTCGGGCAACGGGCCGTTCGAGATGAGGCCACGCGACGGCTTCACCCCCACCAGTCCGCAGCAGCTCGCCGGGATACGCACCGACCCGCCACCGTCGGACCCCTGCGCGACCGGTGCCAGTCCGGATGCGACCGCCGTCGCCGCTCCCCCGCTGGACCCGCCGGCCATCCGGGTGAGATCCCACGGGGTGCGCGCGTATGGGCCGATGTCGCTCTCGGTGTAGCAGGGGAAGCCGAACTCCGGGGTCGTCGTCTTGCCGGTCATGACGGTGCCCGCGTCGCGCAGTCGGGCCACGACGTCATCGTCGACGTCCGGAACGACGTCCATGACGCTCGATCCGAACCGGGTGCGCACCCTACGCGTCTGGTTCAGGTCCTTGACCGGGACGACGACCCCGTGCAGGACAGACAGATCCGTGCGCCCCTCGACCACCGCTCGATCCGCAGCCTCGGCCTGCTCCAGTGCCAGATCGTCCACCATGAAGGCGAATGCACCGACGGAGTCGTTCAGTCGCTGCGACCGCTCGAGGTAGTGCTGAGCAAGCTCGACCGCGGAGATCTCCCGCCGACGGATCGCCTGCGCCTGGTCCAGTGCGGTCAGGTCATGCAGGCTCACACCGAAAGCCTAGGGTGGACGACGTGACAAGCCTGAGCGATCGCCCGAACTATCCCGATGCCCCGCGTATGGAGCTGGTCGACGAGTACCACGGCACCGCGGTGCCTGACCCCTACCGCTGGCTCGAGGACGCCGACGATCCGCGCACCGTCGAGTGGCTCGCGCAGCAGACCGACCTCATGGCCGACGAGCGTGCAGGGTGGCGCAGCCGGGACCACTTCGCCGACCGCGTGGAGCAGCTCCTGGGCTCAGGCACCGTCTCGCCGCCCTACTGGCGCGGTGACCGTCATTTCCTGCTCCGCCGAGAGCCGGGGCAGCAGTTCTCCGTGCTGTACGTCATCGACCCCGATGGCACCGAGCGCACTCTCATCGATCCGATGGCCATCGATCCGGAAGGCCTGACCACCCTCGACTCGTGGCAGCCGTCGAAGGAGGGCGACCGCATCGCGTACCAGCTCTCGGTCGGTGGTGACGAGGAGTCGCTCGTCCACGTCATGGATGTCGCGACGGGCGAGACCATCGAGGGCCCCATCGACCGCTGTCGCTACTCACCCATCGCCTGGCTCCCAGGCGGCGAGGCGTTCTACTACGTGCGTCGCATCGCCCCGGAGCTGCTGCCGGAGTCGGAGCAGAACTTCCATCGCCGCGTCTATCTGCACCGTGTCGGCACCTCGCCCGACGACGATGTCCTGATCTTCGGCGCCGGCATGACCATGACCAACTACTACGGGGTCGAGGTCACGAAGGACGGACGCTGGCTGCAGGTGTCGGCGGCCGAGGGCACCGAGCCGCGCAATGACCTGTGGGTGGCCGACCTCACCACGAGCCCGATCGACGCCCCCGCCTTCACCCTTGTGCAGGGAGATGTCGACGCGCAGACCGGCCTGACCTTCCTGCGCGACGGACGAGTGCTCGTCAGCACGGACCGTGACGCGCCACGCGGACGTGCCGCAGTCACCGCGCCGGGTGCCTGGTCCGCCGACCACTGGACCGATCTCATCCCCGAGGACCCCGAGGCGGTCCTGGAGTCGGTCACCGTGCTGGACGGTCCGGAGCTGGATGAGGATCTGCTGCTCGTCGTCCGCACCTCCCACGGAGTAGCGCACATGACCCTGCACCGATCAGCGGACGGCGCGGAGATCCGCGAGATCGACCTGCCCGGTGCGGGGACCATCGGCGGCCCCGTCGAGCACATCGACGGCGGCCCCGTCTGCTGGTTCGTCTTCACCGACCACACCACGGTGCCGACGATCTACTCGTACGACGCCCGCACCCGCGAGGTCGCGCTGCACGCTCGCCCGCCGGGCACCGTCGAGGTGCCGGCCGTGCACTCCCGACAGGTCGAGTACACCTCGAAGGACGGCACCACCGTCCGCATGTTCCTGCTCTCCCCCACCGCCGAGCCCGACCGCCCGCGCCCGACGATCCTCTACGGCTACGGCGGCTTCGGCATCCCGATGAGCCCCGGGTACTCGGCGGCGATCCTCGCGTGGGTCGAGGCCGGTGGCGTGTGGGCCATCGCCAACATCCGCGGTGGCGGCGAGGAGGGCGAGGACTGGCACCGCGCCGGCATGCTCGGCAACAAGCAGAACGTCTACGACGACTTCCACGCCGCCGCCGAGTGGCTCATCGCGGAGGGATGGACGTCGAGCGATCGTCTCGGCGTCTACGGCGGATCGAACGGAGGCCTGCTCGTCGGCGCCGCGATGACGCAGCGTCCGGACCTGCTCAATGCAGTCGTCTGCGTCGCCCCCCTGCTGGACATGCTGCGATACACCACCTCAGAACTGGGTCCGACCTGGACGGTCGAGTACGGCGACCCCGAGGATCCGGAGCAGTTCGGCTGGCTGCACGCCTACTCGCCGTACCACCGCGTCGTCGAGGGCACCGACTACCCGGCGACGATGTTCGCGGTCTTCGAGAACGACTCGCGGACCGACCCCATGCACGGTCGCAAGATGTGCGCGGCCGTGCAGCACGCGACGGCCGGCACACGACCGGTGCTGCTGCGTTCCGAGGGTGACGTCGGCCACGGAGCCCGTTCACTCTCGAAGTCCGTCGAGGAGACCGCTGACACGCTGGCCTTCATGGCACGATGGACCGGACTCGATGACGACCGGGAAGGCACCGCAACCGATGGGCAGTAGCCATGGATAGTGTCCTGAAGGATCTCGAGGGGATCTTCAGCGGATTCCCGATCGAGGCGATCCTGCGCGCGATCGTGGTCGTCCTCATCGCGGTCGTCATCCAGTTCCTCGGGTCACGCTCGATCCGCCGTTTCGCGAAGGCCTTCGCCAAGCGCAAGCCCACAGCGCGCACCAGCCAGTTGCGCGGGGCATCGGATGACGAGATGGCCCACACGCTGATGGACGACCGGCAGGAGCAGCGTGCCCATGCGCTCGGCTCCCTGGCCCACAGCGCTCTGGTCCTGTTCGTCTGGGGGGTCGCGGTCATCACGATCCTGTCCATCTTCGGGATCAACGTGGCCCCACTGCTGGCCAGTGCCGCCGTGGTCACGGCTGTCATCGGCTTCGGTGCGCAGCAGTTCATCGCCGACTACCTCGCCGGTATCGCGATGATCTTCGAGGACCAGCTCGGCATCGGCGACACCGTGAACCTCGGCGGCACCGTTCTGGGAGAGGTCGAGGAGACCGCCCTGCGCTACACACGCGTGCGCGACTACTGGGGCACCGTCTGGTATGTGCGCAACGGCACGATCAGCTTCGTGCAGAACATGTCCCAGGGCTGGTACTACTCCCTGGTCGAGATCCCCGTGCCCTACGACGCCGACCTCGAGAAGGTCCAGCAGGTCATCAACGATGCCGGCAAGGACATGGAGCAGGACCCGGACTGCAACTCGATGCTGCTGGGAGCGCCGTACTTCTCCGGTCTTGAGGGGGTCACCGCCACCTCCGCGATCGTCCGCATCAACACCAAGATCGTGCCGGACGGAAACCAGTGGTACGTCAGCCGCGTCATCCGCCAGCGGATGAAGGGCGCCCTCGACGACGCTGGCATCCACATCCCGCTGGACGGCATCCAGGTGCGCACCGCCCCCGTGGCGGCGGAGGTCCAGCAGAAGCCGGGCCAGCCGACTCCCCCGGGTGCAACGGCCCCGGCTGCGCGGCACGGTGACCAGAAGCCCCCGGAGCAGCCGGCGCCGTAACTGCGCTCGCGCGCATGCGCGCCGACGGCCACACTGGTGCCATGCGATGCCTGGTCACCGGTGCCACCGGCTATGTCGGTGGGCGGCTGGTGCCCGAGCTGCTCGCGGCCGGCCACACCGTACGGGTGCTGGTCCGCTCCCCGGAGAAGGTCCGCGACATGCCGTGGGCGTCATCGGTCGACGTGGTCGCCGGCGATGTCGGTGACCCACAGGCCGTCGATCGGGCTCTCGACGACATGGACGTCGCGTACTACCTGCTGCACTCCCTTCAGCAGGGGCCGCGCCTCGAGGACGAGGAGCGCCGGCTCGCCACCACGTTCGCCGATGCCGCGCGCGGATCCTCCCTGCAGCGCATCGTCTACCTCGGCGGACTGGCCCCGGACATCCCGATGGCGGCCATGTCCGCGCACATGCGGTCGAGAGTCGTCGTCGGCCAGTTGCTGCGAGCCTCCGGCGTG
>JAUHZW010000051.1 GCA_030425745.1 Actinomycetes bacterium | reverse complement strand
AACCCGTGGGGCTCGAAGTCCCTGGAGTGGCAGACCCCGCAGCCCGGCCCGCTGGAGAACTTCGAGGTGCTCCCGGTCGTCACCGAGCGTCCCTACAACTACGGCGTTCCGGACCCGTATGAGCAGGAGCTTGAAGCCGAGGATGGCGACCTCACGGAGAAGGTGGGTGCCCGATGAGCGCTCCTACCGAGGCCCTGATGCCCACCACCGGCGAGCCGATCAGCACGATCGCCCGCCGCGGCCGTGTCGGCCTGTGGCTCATGATCGTGGCGGATGTCTCCGGCACGATCGCGCTGATCATCAGCTACTCCTACCTGTGGAGCCTGAACGTCAACGGCGGCTGGGCACCCCCCGGAGCCGTCGAGACGGCGGGGGAGACGAACAACCCCCTGAAGCAGACGGGATCGTTCGCGGCCGAGTGGCCGTTCTGGGTGATCCTGCTGCTGGTCGTCCTCTCCACGGCCGCCATGTGGTGGTCGTACAAGGCCGTCAAGGGCGGGTTCCAGGCTGCTGGCGTCACTGCAGCAATCCTGTCCATGCTCGTCATGCTCGGCGCGCTGATCGCGCAGTGGATCCAGATCTCGACCTTCCCGTTCGGACCCACCGAGGGTGCCTATGCGTCGGCGGTGATCCTGCTCTGCGCCAGCAACATCTTCCACATGCTGCTGGTCCTGTTCATCCTGATCGGCATCGTGAACCGCACCCGCAAGGGCCTCATCCGGCAGGACGTGAACTACCAGTCGCAGGCCGCGAGCTACTACATGACGTGGGTGTCGATCGCCGTCCTGCTCGGTGCCCTCGTCACGACGTTCATGGTCGAGAGCCCGAACACCGATCCGGCCAAGTTCGGTCACTTCACCACGCTGTCCGAGAGCACGGTGTCCCCGTCGCCGAGCCCCTCGGGCTCCGCATCGCCCTCGGCCAGCCCCTCGGCCAGTCCGTCGTCCAGCAGCTAGCGAGTGGACGCACGGCCCCCAGCCTCCGCACGCCGACTGACAGCAGGGCTGCTGGTCGGGGCGCCCGTCCTGCTGCTGGTCCTGTTCACCCTCGGTGGCCTCACCGAGGAGCGGGAGACAGGCATTCCGACGGTCCCGTTCGTCACTCTGCTGTCTCTGCCGCTGGACATCTGGATCCGTGACCTCGCCGCGGCGCTGACCGTTGGGCTGCTGCTCGTCGGACTCGTCCTCGCGCCGCGCCCGGATCGCTCACTGGCGAGGAAGGCCTCACTGGCCGCGGTCGTGTGGGCCGTCGCCGTGCTGTGCCAGTCGGTGCTGACGGTCTCCGAGGTGCTGGCGCTGCCGCTCGGATCCTCAGTCGACACCACCCGGGTGTGGTCGCTCGTCGCGCAGACCGACCTGGGCCAGGTCATGCTGGGACAGTTCGCGCTGGCCCTCGTGGTCGCCCTCCTCGCCTGGGTCGTGCAGACCCGGGTCGCGGGCCTGCTGCTGGTTCTCCTTGTGGCGATCGCGGCCTGGCTGCCGGGTCTGACCGGCCATTCGGGCATCCAAGAGGGCCACGCGGCGGCCTCGATCGGGCTGGGGCTCCACCTCGTCTTCGCGTCCGTATGGGTCGGCGGCCTGGTCGCCACGGCGGTCTACGCCGGCTCGGGCGCACCGGGTGCAGGGGTCGTCCTGCGCCGGTTCAGTGTCGTGGCGCTGGTCAGCGTCGTCGTCATCGCTGAGACCGGGCTGCTGAATGCGGCGCTGCGACTCGATGGCGTGGCCTCATTGGTCACCTCCGCCTACGGCACGATCATCCTCGCCAAGGTCACCGTGCTCATCGTCCTCATCGGCTGGGGATGGCGGCATCGCCGGGCCATCGCCAAGCAGTGGGACGCCCACCAGGGGGTCACCGTCCTCGATGCGCGATTCCGTGGTCTGTTCCTGCGCTGGGGAGCCTGGGAACTGCTGTGGATGGGTGTCGTCTACGGCCTGTCCGTGGCACTCTCTCGCACGGCCCCACCCGGCCCGGCCTACCCCGGTGACCGCGTGACCGCCGGTGCGATCACGCTGCTCGTGCTCGGGCTTCCCATGGCGGTCGGCTTCATCAATGCCCGGGCCCTGCGCGCGCCGGCCCTCGCGTATCGCTATCCCGAGACCGCGGCTGTCGCGGCGATCCTCGCAATCGTCATCGCTGGTGTCGGGGTTCCGAGTGCCCTGGCCGAGGTGACGGTCGGTGCGCAGATCGGCGCTCTGATCGGAGCGGTCCTCCTGGTCGCGGCAGGCTGGGTGCTTGTCACGGTGCTGTCGGCCGGACCGGCGCTGCCCGCGACCATCGTCGCTATGGCCGCGTGGCCCGTCGCCATCTGGTGGATCGAGAGGGATGCCCTCGGTGGGCTGAACTCGGGCACCTGGGCGACGGTGCTGCTCGCCGAGGGCCTGCTGGCGTGGCTGTCGTTCCGCCCGCGCAGGTCGTCGACGGTCGAGACGCCGATGATCGATGATGGGCCCATGTCCGATGACGGCCGAGCGGTGACGGAGGTGACGTCCGCATGAGCGAGCAGCCGGAGCGCGTCGAGGGGCAGCAGCCCCCGTCATCGGACACCACGCCTGTGCCGTCGGAGCGCTCGCGACGCATCAAGGACTTCTGGCAGCTGCACATCCCCCTGATCGTGGTGGTCGGCTTCTGCACGTTCGCCACCATCGTGGAGTACCGGCGTGCGCAGGAAGGGGTCGACCGCGCCTGGGTCTACACCTTCCAGTGGCCGATCATCGGGGCCTTCGCCTTCATCGTGTGGAACCGCTACCGCAAGCACGGCAGCATCACCAAGTCCATCTCCCGGTACTTCCGCGACCGCGCCGCGCGCTTCGAGGCGGAGGCGAGTGCAGCCGAGGCCTCGGGAAGCGAAGCCGACTCCCCGGCTGAGCCCATCGATCCCGATGAGCTCGCGTGGCGGGAGCACGTCCGCGAACTGCGACGCAACGATCCCGCCGGCGGGCCACCCGGGGCGTGAGGCGACGTGTTGGATAGGAGCATCACGGCTGATGCACCTATGATGCAGGCATGCGCACCACCGTCGATCTCCCTCCAGCGCTGCACCTGCGTGCGAAGCACCTCGCCGAGGCCACCGGGCGTTCCCTCTCGGCTACCGTCGCCGATCTCACGGCTCGCGGCCTGAGCCAACTCGACGAGCCGATCACCGTGTCCACAGATGAGCGTTCGGGCCTGCCGGTCGTCAGCATCGGTCGCCCCGTGACGGCCGCCGAGGTGTCCGCGTTGCTGGATGACGAGTGACCCCCGTTCTCCTCGATGCCAGCGTTCTGATCCCACTCGTCGTCGCGGAGCACGAGCATCACAACCGAGTCGCGGAGTGGGCGCGAGACGTGTCTGATGTGGCCCTCTGTCCCATCACCGAGGGGGCGCTTGTGCGGTTTCTGGTGAGAAGCGGTGAGTCTGCAGCGATGGCAACGGACGTCCTTCGCGCCTTGCACGATTCACCGCGAGTCGAGTTCTGGCCCGATGACGTGTCGTACTCCACACTCGCCCTTCGCGATGTGCTGGGGCATCGGCAGGTGGCGGACTCCTACCTGGCCAATCTCGCAGCACGACGCGGTGCGCGGATCGCCACCTGCGACAGGGGACTGGCCGGTGAACATCCGGATGTCGCACTGCTGATCCCGTGAGGATTCCTGACCGGTCACGGTCCGCTCACACGTGACCGCTCGGCCGCCCGTCATCGAGCTGCTCGGCTCAGAATGGATATGCACCGCCTGAGCGAGGGGAGTCGATCATGCGTCTCAACGGCACGGTCATCGTGGTGACCGGAGCAGGGAACGGCATCGGCCGGGAAGTGGCGCTGGAACTGCTGCGCCGCGGGGCCCGGGTCGCGGCGGTTGATCGCAGTCAGGACGGGCTCATGGCCACCGCGGCCTTGGCACCGGGCGCGTCGTCCCATTCCCTGTCCCTGCATCCGCTCGACCTCACCGACCGTGCGCAGGTCGATGCCCTGCCCGGGGCGGTCGTCGAGCAGCACGGGCAGGTGGATGGTCTGGCCAACATCGCGGGCATCATCCAGCCGTTCGTTCCGATCCTCGAGCTGTCCCATGAGGACATCGACCGCGTCATGAACGTGAACTTCGGGGGCACCGTCAACACGGTGAAGGCGTTCCTGCCTCTGCTCACCCAGCGCCCGGAGGCGGCGCTGCTAAACGTGTCCAGCATGGGCGCGATCGTCCCTGTCCCGGGACAGGGCGCCTACGGCGCGAGCAAGGCAGCAGTGGCACTGCTCACCGAGACGCTGTTCGCCGAACTGCAGGACTCGTCCGTCGCCGTGACCCTCGTCTACCCGGGAGCCACGAGTACCAAAATCGCGGAGAACTCCGGAGTGCACCTCGACCTGCCGGCCGGTGCTGACACCTCGTCCATGCCCATGACCCCGGCGCCTGAGGCGGCGCGCCTGATCGTCGACGCTCTGGAATCCGGTGCCCCGCGCGTGCTCATCGGCAAGGACACGCGGATGCTCGACCGCATGTCCCGGCTGATGCCGACCAAGGCCGTCACGATGGTCGCGAAGAAGATGAAGAGCCTGCTCGATCAGTAGCCTTGCCTGGTGCAGCGTCGTTGGGTCGTCCTCGGGGTCCTCTCCGCGGCACTCGCGCTCATCTCACTCGACAACACGATCGTCAACGTCGCCCTGCCGAGCATGCAGGAGGACCTCGACGCCAGCACCGCGGAACTGCAGTGGGTCGTCGACGCGTACTCCGTGCTGTTCGCCGGAACGCTGCTGCTCGCCGGCGCGCTGGGAGACCGGTTCGGGCGACGCCGGATCCTGCTCATCGGTCTCGTGGTGTTCGGGCTGGCGTCGCTGGGGGCGGGCCTCGCCCCGACGGTGGAGCTGCTCATGGCCGCCCGTGCCGTCATGGGCATCGGTGGGGCGTTCATCATGCCGTCGACGCTCTCGATCCTCGTCCAGGTGTTCCGCGAGCCGCGGATGCGTGCGCAGGCCATCGGTATCTGGGCAGCGGTGGCGGGTGTGGGCGTCGCTCTCGGGCCCATCATCGGTGGCCTGCTCCTCGAACACTTCAGCTGGCACTCGGTCTTCCTCGTCAACCCACCGCTCATCGTGCTGGTCCTCGGGTCGACGCTGCTGTGGGTGCCGGAGTCGCGGGACGAGTCGCGCCCGCAGCTCGACATGCGCGGGGCCGCCCTCTCGTCGCTCGGCCTGATCGCCCTCGTCGTGACCATCATCCAACTCCCGGAGCAGGGGATCGCTCCGACGACGATCATCAGCGCTGTTCTGGCCGTCGGTGGTCTCGCGGGCTTCGTGTGGTGGGAGCGGCGCGCCTCGCGCCCGCTGCTGCCCATGACGCTGTTCACGCAGCGCACGTTCGTCATCGCGATCGTCACGGTCGCGCTCGTCTACTTCGCCCTGATGGGTGCGTTCTTCCTGCTGCCGCAGTTCCTGCAGCTGGTCCAGTCGATGTCGCCCCTGCAGTCCGGGGTCGCGATGCTGCCGGGGGCCGGTGGCCTGCTCGTGGCCTCGCTGGTGAGCCCGTCCATCGCCCAGCGCATCGGCACCCGCACCACCGTCGTCGTCGGCCTGGTGCTCGTCATGCTCGGTCTCGGACTGGCCAGCACCTATCGCGTGGACACCTCGTACTGGTTCATCGCCGTGACCCTCGGACTCATCGGCATCGGCATGGGTGTGACCCTGCCGCAGGCGACCAACGCCGTGCTGGGATCCGTGCCGCGGGAGCGCTCGGGCCTGGGCTCGGCCGTGAACGACGCCATGGGCGAGTTGGGCGGCTCGTTCGGCGTCGCGATCCTCGGAGCCGTGATGTCGGTGTTCTATCGCAGCCGCATCGAGGAGGCGATCACGGCGCTGGGCGACCGAGCCGCGTCCATCCCGGCGCAGGTCCTCGACGGCGTGCGCGAGTCCCTCGCCTCCGCCTCCCTCGTGGCTCAGCGGCTGCCCCAGGAGTACGCGTCGGAGGTGCGCGAGGTGACCGGTGCGGCGTTCGTCGCCGGCATGACGTGGGCACTGCTCGCCGGTGCCGTCATCGTCCTCGTCGGGCTGGTGCTGGCGTGGCGCATGTTTCCTGTGCGGCTGGAGAGGGTCGAGGAGTAGGGATTCGCGGTCTATTCCTCACGTCGATGGCTGGACGTCACGCTAGCGTTCCCTCGACCGACGCGCCTGACCGCAGGCTTTCCCCACCTTCCCCCGTCGGAGACTTCTGCAGGAGGAGCAGTGTCCGTAGATCAGGGGAGCCGGGTGAGCGGTGTCGACCGCTGGTTCGAGCTCACGGCCCGGGGATCCAACTACAGCCGCGAGATCCGCGGCGGCTTCGTCACGTTCTTCACGATGGCCTACATCGTGGTGCTCAACCCGCTCATCATCGGCACGGCCAAGGACGTCAACGGGATGTTCATCGGCAACACCGATGATGTCGTGAAGTCGATCGCGATGGTCGCGGCCGCGACTGCCCTGGTCGCAGGGCTGCTGACCATGGTCATGGGTGCCATCGGCCGGTTCCCGATCGCGATCGCCGCGGGTCTCGGTCTCAACGGATTCGTCGCGTTCACTCTCGCCCCGCAGATGACCTGGGCCGATGCCATGGGTCTGGTGGTCATCGAGGGCGTCGTCATCCTGCTGCTGGTGCTCACCGGCTTCCGCTCCGCGGTCTTCACCGCCGTGCCCGAGCAGTTGAAGTACGCGATCGGCGTCGGCATCGGCCTGTTCATCGCGATCATCGGCCTGGTCGATGCGGGCATCACCCGGCCGGGCGTCCCGCTCATCAGCTTCGGTGTGTTCGGCTCGCTGAGCGGTTGGCCGATGTTCGTGTTCGTCTTCGGACTGCTGCTGACGATCATCCTGCTGGTGCGCAAGGTGCGTGGTGCCATCCTCATCGGCATCCTGGGCACGGCCGTCGTCGCGATCATCGTCGAGGCCATCGCCAATGTGGGGCCCCGCGTGGGCCCGGACGGTTCCGTCGTCAACGAGGTCGGCTGGAGCCTGAACGTCCCCAAGCTCCCTGAGCAGGTCATCAGCTCGCCGGACCTCGGTCTGCTCGGTCAGTTCAATCTGCTGGGCAGCTGGTCGGCCATCGGCGTCGTGGCGACGATCCTGGCAATCTTCTCGCTCATGCTGAGTGACTTCTTCGACACCATGGGCACGGCCTTCGGCCTGGCCACCGAGGCGGAGCTTCTCGACGAGGAGGGTCAGATCCCGCACTTCGAGTCGATCCTGGTGGTCGACTCGGTGGCGGCGATCGCCGGCGGTGCGTCCTCGACCTCGAGCAACACCTCCTACATCGAGTCGGCCTCCGGCATCGGTGAGGGCGCGCGCACAGGCATCGCTTCCATCGTGACCGGCATCCTGTTCCTGATCGCGATGTTCTTCTCGCCGCTGGTCACGGTCATCCCACACGAGGCGGCGACACCGGCCCTCGTCGTCGTGGGCTTCCTGATGATGACGCAGATCCGTCACATCAACTTCCTCGACTACGAGATCGGTATCCCGGCCTTCCTGACCATCGTGCTGATGCCCTTCACCTACTCGATCACGGTCGGCATCGGTGCCGGCTTCGTCTCGTGGGTGATCATCAAGGTCTTCCAGGGCAAGGCCCGCGAGGTGAACTGGCTGATGTGGGTCGTGTCGATCGCGTTCGCGATCTACTTCCTCATCGACCCGATCAGCACGGTCTTCGGGAATCTCGGGATCCTGTAGAGACTGCTCGATGACGGAACCCCTGCTCGCACCTACGGATGCGGGTGGGGGTTTCCGTCGTCATCGAGCAGGACGTGGCAGCGCACGCCCTCGGCCTGTAGAACTCCACGCCCGCCGAGGAACGGCAGATCCATGATCGCTGCGAGGCTGATCACGTGCGCTCCGGTCTCGCGCACGAGGTGGACGGCTGCCGCGGCGGTGCCTCCGGTGGCGAGGACGTCGTCGACGATCACCACGCGATCCTCGGCCGTCAGCGCGTCCTGATGCAGTTCCAGCGCACTCGTCCCATACTCCAGCGCGTATTCACGCCGGTGGACGGCTCGGGGGAGCTTGCCCGGCTTGCGCAGTGACACGAAGCCGCAGCCGAGCTCGTAGGCGAGAGCCGCACCGAGGGGGAATCCGCGCGCCTCGATGCCGACGATCATCGTCGGCTCTTCGCCTCGGCAGGCATCGGCCCATGCGCGCACGGCGATGCCCAGGGTGGTCGGGTTCGCGAGGATCCCGGAGAGGTCCTTGAAGGAGATGCCCGGCTCAGGGAAGTCAGGGACCACCACGACCTCATCCCACAACGCGCGCACGTCATCCATGGTGTCTCCCTTGTCACCTTGAGCGGAATCACCCGCTCGCCTCTCACAGAACAGTACGGTGGCAGCGCCTGCCTATGAGAGGACTCTCCCGATGAAGCGACTGCTTGCCGGCCTCGGCGTTGCCGCACTCCTGCTCGCCGCCTGCTCCGGCTCGGCGGACGACGCGACCGATGCTGGAGCCGAAACCTCCGATGCGCAGGCGACCGGCCCCTCATCGCTGCAGGACTGCACCAAGCTCGGTCAGGGTTTCACCGGCGGGGCCACCGTGCCACGCCAGATCTACGGCAGTTACGGCCCGGGCCAGTCTCTCGGCTGGGATGTTGCGACCGGGACCACCACGGGTGATGCGCAGAACGTCGAGATGGCGACCGGCTTCCCCAACGGCATCGTCACGATCCTGTGGGGTGAGGGCGCGAAGGCCGGCTCCAATGTCATGACCGTCGAGTGCACGACGGCCTGGGACGTCTACGACGACAGCGACCTCGGCACCCTCTGGCAGGCCGGCATCATCTTCGACGAGATCCCGGGCCTGGGCACCAACACGTACTTCTGCCACCACATCGTGATGGATGACTCGACGGACTCGGTCACGATGAAGATGTGGGAGACGTACTGGACCTACGGCGAGGACTACACCTGCCCGGACACGCTCCGTGGTGTTCTCGACGGTGAGATCACGGACTTCCCGAACCCGATCACCTACCTCGAACTGCCCAGCACCGGCATCGGCGCCCCGCCCGTGCCTCCGGAGGACTGGACGGCGGACGGTACGTCCGTGGGTGTGAACCTCGGGTAGCCGTCAGCCGCGTGCGGGCCGGAAGACGCAGTCGGAGTCGAGAGCGAACGACATCACCAACCGCAGGCGCGCCTGGCAGTTCGTCAGCCTCAGTCGAGCGCCGTCCGCGCTGAGTCTGCCCCGCAGGGGTCCGGCGGACCGGTCGAAGGAGCCCTTGGTCGCCCGCAGGACGACCTGGCGACCGTCCCGCGTCAGCGTGATCGGAACGGGTGCCACGCGGCGACCGTCACGGTGCGTGAACCGGAAGGTTCCGGTGTAGCGGTCGGGTGATCCGGCGACGGGCTTGAGGGTGAAGTGGTAGCCGATGTCATTGTCACGCAGGGAGTTCGACTGCCACGTCGATGGCATCTCCGGCTGAGCGTGAGCGAGCGGAACCGTCGCTGTGGCGAGAGCCAGACCAACGGCCGCGGCGACCATCCTGCGAAGGAGCATGTCTCAGGCTGACATGCAGTGTGCGAGGGCGCATGTCGAGTCGCGTGCTGCCGCGCATGCATGCGTGCGCCGGATCAGTCATGCGGAGAGGAGCGACTCACGCAGCAGCGTGACGAAGCGGTCCCGGTCCACCTCGTAGATCACCCGGCAGTTCGGCTCGCGGTCGGGCGCGCCGTGCTCGTGCACGATGGTCATGCCCCGTGCCGGCCCGTCACCGTGGATCACGTCGACGTATCGCTGCGACTCCCTCGTCACCATGGCCGGGTCGATGGCGATCGCCATGGCCAGGGGATCCGGCAGGTCGAAGCCGTCGCGGTCGGTGTTCTCCCGGCAGAACTCGCGGAGTACCTCCTGGATGCCGACGGCGAACCCGCCGAGCTCTCCGAGGGACTGCAGTTCCGCCGCCAGTTCGTCGTCGATCACCGCGTGCGCCATCGAGATGTCCCACCCGGCCATCTCGAACCGCAGGCCCGAGGTGGCGACGATGTGAGCCGCCTCCGGGTCGGCCCAGAAGTTGAACTCGGCCAGGGGAGTGACGTTGCCGGGCAGCACGGCTGCGCCGCCCATCATGACGACGCGCTTCACCGCGTCGACGATCCCCGGCTGCATCTTCAGTGCGAGGGCGAGGTTGGTGAGCGGCCCGATGGTGATCAACTCGACCTGACCGGGGTGGTCCATGATCGCGTCGATCATCGCCTGCACGCCGCGGTGTGAGTCGGGTGTGCGGCCGCTCAGGGGGAGGCCGATGTCGCCCATGCCGTCGACCCCGTGGATGTGGTCGGCGGTCTCGAGTGGTCGCAGCAGCGGGGCGTCGGCTCCCACATGGACCGGAACGCTCGATCCCACCAGTTCACGCACATAGAGCGCGTTCTGGGTCGCCTGCTCGATGGAGCAATTGCCGGCGACGATCGAGATGCCGAGGACCTCGATGTCCGGCTGACGCAGCGCCATGATCAGGGCTACGGCGTCATCGGTCGCGGTGTCGGTATCGATGAAGAACAGGCGCTGGGGCATGCGTGGCACCGGGGTGTCAGCAGTTGCTCTCGTACCAGCCGGCGATGGCGTTGCCGAGCTCCTGCTCGTCGACGTCAGCCAGAGCCTCGCCGCCCTCCCAGTCAGGAGCAAGGGTCATCTCGATCTCGACCATGTTGTCCTGCGCATCGGCCCCGCTGTTCCACAGGTCGCACAGCGCGGACTTCTCCCCATCGGACATCGCCGCGTAGTGGTCGTCGACGACCTGGCTGACCGAACTTCCGCCGCCGCAGCCGGCGAGAACGAGTCCGGAGACGAGGACGGTGGCCAATGCTGCTGTCTTCATAGATGCCCCAACGGTCGGTGATCTCAGGTGCGTGGTCTCGGGTGCCGTGGGGTCGACGCTATCCCGGATGGGGCGGCCGATCACGCACCCTGTCGGTTCCGTCGCCGCCTGTGCTGCAGCCAGCCGAAGCCCCCGATGGCGCCGACGATCAGGGCGCTCCACCCCAAGATGATCCAGGACTCGTCGCGCTCCAGGATCTCGTCCTGCACCTCCCAGCGAAGGATCACAGCGAAGAACAGGCCACCCCACGCGACGATGAGTTTCCCGGCGTGAAGGGTCCACCAGTGGTGGATGCGGCGACCACCGTCGCGCCACGTCCAGACATCCCAGGCCACGAGTGCGAGCATGATCGTTCCGACGTGCAGGGCCGAGTGCGCGTAGCCGGAATCGGTGTCGAGGTCGATGATGCCGAGCGTCATCTGGGTCAGGGCGGCTGCCGCCATCAGCACATTCCAGAAGATGTCGATCGGGCGTGGTGGCACGGAGCCGTCCGGGCGGCGTCGGTCGAGTCGCTTCCACACGCCGATACCCGTGATGACCAGGTAGAGCAGGATCACGTCGAGGTAGAGGAAGAACAGCGGCTCGTACGTCATGTAGGCGAAGTACGTCGCATAGTTCGTCGTTGAGGTGCTGAGGTCAGCGGCTTCGGTGCTCCAGAACGAGGAGAACAGAGGGTTCGCCAGCATGCCGAACCCGGAAATGGCGATGACCCACGCCAGGCCGAGGG
>JAUHZW010000331.1 GCA_030425745.1 Actinomycetes bacterium | reverse complement strand
CCCGGCCTTGGGGATCGCCACTCCCAGGATGACGAAGATGCCGCTGCCGACGATCGATCCGACACTGAAGAACAGCAGGGCGGAGCGGCCCATGCTCCGCTTGAGGTCGGTGTGCCCCGTGACCTCTTCAACGGACTTGAGGCGGAACAGGCTGCCGGCCATCGGCCACCCCTCTTTCGTCCCCATCGCCGAAGTGTTGGGGCTACCGTAACGATGCCGGGGATCAGGATTCTGAGGGTTGTCACATCGGGGAGGTGCAGGGTGAAGATCGTCGTCGGTGTGAGCCCCGAGGACTCCGGCAGTGATGCTGTGGCGTTGGGCGCGGTGCTGGCACGACTGCTTGACGCCACGATCGTCCTGACCTACGTGCATCCGCCCACGATCGACTTCCCGAGCATGGGACATGTGGATGCCGAGTGGGCGACGTTCTTGCAGGAGCGCGGTGACGCGACCCTTGACCGCGCGGAGTCACAGTTGGCAGTCGACTGGGGAATCGTCGACGTCGAACGGGTCACCGTCTCCCACCCCTCGGTCAGCCGAGGGCTTCGGCAGACGGCCGACGACCTGGAGGCGCAGGTCACCGTGATCGGTCCCGGATCTGTGGCGCGGGACGGTCACCTCTCATTGGGCTCGATCGCCCACTCACTGCTGCACGGAGGTTCGACTGCCGTGGCCCTGGCGCCCGAGGGCTACCGCGAGACGGCACCGGAGGAGATCGACCGTCTCGTCGTCGGGTTCCAGGACACCCCCGAGGCGTGTGAGGTTGTGCGGGTCGCCGCGGAGATCGCCCGGCCGCGTTCCCTGCCCGTCCAACTGCTCACGGTGGTCCTGCGCACGACGCGGATCTCGGGTTCACGTCTTGGACGTGACCCGGAGCGGGCCGTCATGGAGACGCTGATGGTGCACGAGGCGGGGGCGCAGGAGCGGTGCAACGTCGCGCTGGGGGAGACCTTCGATGGAGAGGTCGTCCAGGGCGACACCGCCGATCAGGCCATGGCGCGGTTCGATTGGAAAGACGGTGATGTCTTCATCGTCGCGTCGAGCCGCCTCGGCCCCCTTCGTCGGGTGTTCCTCGGGGACACGACCCACAAACTGCTGCGCGCGCTGACGGTGCCGGTCGTGGTCATGCCGCGCCACCTCGACGACCTTCCCTGAGTGCCCTCGGCGCGCCCACTCTGCGTGACCGCCGCAGAGAGCCAATCGGCCACCGATAGATTTGTGGGTGGGTGCTGCGGAGGTCTTGGTGTTCGACGTTCTCACCCCGCGGGGCGCTAGCTCAATGGTTAGAGCTGCGGACTTTTAATCCGTAGGTTCCGGGTTCGAGTCCCGGGCGCCCTACTCATGTCGTGTGTGGTTCCGCCCCATGATGCGGGTCGTCAGTCTGGCGCTACGGTGCCTTCCATGACCAAAACTCCTGCGGTGACCGAGTCCTGGACCAGCGGCGGCGACTTCGAGGACATCTCCTACGAGCTCAGCGGCGACGGCGTCGCGAAGATCACCATCTGTCGGCCCGAGGTACGCAACGCTTTCCGGCCTCAGACGATCATGGAGATCTCGCAGGCGCTGACCCTCGCTCGCGAGGACTCGTCTGTCGGCGTCATCGTCCTCACCGGTGAGGGCCCGGATGCCTTCTGCTCCGGGGGTGACCAGCGGGTGCGTGGCGACACGGGCTATCTGACCGAGCCGGGCGCGGCTGGGGCTGTGGGCCGCTTCCATGTGACCGACCTGCACATCCAGATCCGCCGGCTGCCCAAGCCGGTCGTCGCGATGGTGGCCGGCTACGCC
>JAUHZW010000050.1 GCA_030425745.1 Actinomycetes bacterium | reverse complement strand
CATCGTTGCGATGCGCGAGATCGTCCCCGCCGCCACCGCCAAGCTGACACTGACCGGCGAGAACGCCGACCGTGACGTCACCCTCGTGACCGTGCTCCCGATGGCCTACCCGGGCCTAGTGCGGGCTGATGGCTCCATCCTGCTCGGCCTGCAGATCAACACCGGCTCCGGCGATGCCAGCCGTGACCTCGCCGACGTGCTCACCTCGGCCCTGACCGCCGAGCCCGGTGAGCCCGTCGCCCTCGGCCGCGTCAACGAGGAGTCTCCGCGCCTGCAGGACCTCATCGACGTGGATGCCCCGCTCGAGGTCACGGTGCACGAGAACTTCGACTTCTGGGTCGACGGCTCGTCCGACGATCTGACCGACGACATCAAGGCCTCACTCGACCGCGCCAGTCAGTATGCGCACCCGACCGTGAAGCTCGACGCCGTGCCCTCGGCCTACTGGACGCAGATGGGTGAGAAGGAGTACCTGCGCTGGATCATGCCGCAGGATGAGGAGAAGGTGCTCGACGCTCTCGCCCGCCTTCACGCGGCCGGCGACGACACCCTCGGCGAGGGCACCCGCTTCATCGGGATGTTCCGGTTCCTCGGCGTCGTCGCCCCCGTCTGGGAGATGCCGCTGGGCACCGGAGCCGCGGCGATCGAGGCTCCGGTCACCGACATGTCGGCGAAGCTCGAGAAAGCCCTTGCGTCGGACGAGCCGCTGAGCAACGAGGAGCGCCGCGCCCGCGCGGGCATCACCACCCGCCAGGTCACACTGCGGTAGTCGCGCGGTCGTCGTCACGTCGCCGACGGGTGGCGACGAAGAAGAGCATGCCGCCGACGGCTGCGACGCCGACACCCGCCAGCGCCTTCGCGTGCAGGGCGTCCAGCATCGCCGCCTCGTGCAGGGCATCGACAGGCATGACGTCCTGCGCCGGCGGTGGGGGCGCCTCATCGCCGGCGCGCTGCGCATCCACCAGATCGCCCGCGTCGGCCGCCACGATGCTCGCGTCCAGACCTGCATCGACCGCACGGGCCTCCAGCGATCCCTGGTAGGTCCCCACCGCCAGGGCTGTCATGGCCAGCGGTGCGAGGGCGTCTCCGATGCGGGCGGACGCCGCGCGATAGGACGACGTCGTGCCATCCTCCGACGGTGCTGCAGTGTCCATGATGGCCTTCGACAACACCACCCCGACGAACACGGCGATGAAGTTGAACAACCCCATGAGCGTCGCCGTCAGTGCGACACCACCGGGACCGACGAACAGGAAGAGCGCCTGCACCACAGCGAAGGATGCGAACCCACCGACCCCCGCCCGGGTGAGCCCGACCGTGTTGAGGATGCGCCCGGCGAGCTTCGCGCCGATGATCCCGACCACCTGAGCGGGGATCATGATCAGGGAGATCTGCAGCGGCGTCAGGCCGAACGCGTACTGGAACACCAGGTAGGTCGCGTAGTAGAGCGCGGCGACGGGGATCAGCGCCAGGGTCGCGAACAGCAGCACCGCCTGCCGGTTGCGCAGCGGAGCGAAGCTGAGCGTCGGTCTGCGCAGTCGGCGATGGGCGGCCAGCAGGGCGACCACCACCGCGGCGGCGGCTGCCAGGCGCAGGAGTGTCGGCGTGGAGAACAGACCGTCCGACCCGGCTGAGTTGAGCACCTGGACGATCAGCACCAGGGCCACGCCGGCCAGCAGGGGCGTGGCCAGCTCGCCGGCCCCCTGATCACCGCTGTCCCGAGGGATGAACCGCACGGCCACGATGAGGCCGACGCCGCCCATGATCACCCACAGCCCGGTGACGCTGCGCCAGTCCAGCCATGTGACCAGGAACCCCGCGACGATCGGCAGGGTGAGATACACCAGCGGCTTGACGACGCCCAGCGTGCCGAATGCCGAGGCCCGCCGCTGCGGATCGAGCACCGTGGCGCTGAGCAGCGCGAGCGCCACCACCGACAGCAGCGACTCGCTGGCGCGCATGAGGCTCTGACCTGCCACGGCGACCGACAGATGGGGAGCCAGGCCCGTGGCCAGTGCGCCGAGGGTGAAGCCCGCGGCACCAAGGATGATCACTCGCCGCCGACCCACCCGATCACCCAGCACGCCGGCGAGGAACACCATCCCGATCGCGAACAGGCTCGGGATGTACTTGAGCATCACCGTGTTCGAGGAGTCCAGACCGAAGTCCGCCGCCATCGGATCGAGGATGTAACCGGAGACGGCGGACATGCTCAATGCCGTGCCCGTCGTGACGCACGCGGCCAGGACCACGCCCCGCTCGGAGATGGGCGCGGCCGGGGTCACCGGATCAGGCTAGGGAGCGTGGGCTGAGCGCCCGTCGTTGTCACGATTGTGACGAGCGCACCGTCCGCACTGCCTCGGCCGCGAACACCGAGTTGCCCCACACGTAGCGCCGGCCCAGTCGCTTCGGCTCGCTGGCGAGCCGGAACGCCCACTCGGTTCCGCTGCGCTGCATCCACACCGGGGCCTGTGCCTTGGTGCCGGCCAGGAAGTCGAACGCGGCCCCGACAGCCATCGCGACAACCGGCAGGCTCGCGGCCAGTCGCTGCACCTCGGCATCCTGCTTCGGCGTGCCCAGACCGACCCACACGATCGTGGCCCCGCTGTCGCGGATGCGCTGATCACGTTGCTGCAGCTCGTCGTACGACGCACTGCGGAAGGGCGGGCTCTCCGCGCCGACGATCTGCGCGCCGGGGTATTCGTCACGCAGTCGTGCCTGCAGCCTCTCGAGAGTCTCGGGGGAGCCGCCGAGCAGATAGTGCTTCGGCGCCGTGGTCGCAGCGAAGACGCCGCGCATGACGTCGGGGCCGTAGACGCGCTCCCACTGCTCGGCCAGATCCGGATAGGCGCGCCGGCCGACCCACGTGATCGGGACCCCGTCGCTGAAGACGACGTCAGCGTTCGCGAGGCGGTCCGCGTAGGAGCGGTCCGAGTGGGCGAGGGCGACGTTGTAGGCGTTGCAGAAGTGGACGGCCAGACCCGGGCGGCCGAGAACTGCGACGTTCTCACTCGCCGCGATGACACCGTCGACAGCCTCGGCCAGGGGCAGGACGGTGAAGTCGATCTCACCCACGCGGCGGCGCGGGGCATCCATGAGGGCCGAGGCGGCCGAGGAGGGTGTCACGTGGTCATCCTCTCGCATGCGTTCTACGCCTGGAGGAACTCGTAGACGGTCCAGACCGCCAGCGCGCCCAGCACGGCCCCCGACAGCAGCCGGATCCGCCAGATCGGGATGCGCGTGCGCAGCCACGACCCCAGCAGCACGGCCGCCCCTGACACCACCAGCAGCGCCACCCACGAGCCGAGGAACACCGACACCGGCGACCCGGTGCGGGCCGCCATCCCGGCGGTGAGGATCTGGCTGAGGTCACCCCACTCGGCGGTGAACAGGATGACGAAGCTGACGGCGAACGTCCGCCAGCGTGACGTGACGTCGCGCGCGGCGGCCTTCTGCTCGATCTCCTGCGCCTCCTCGGCCTCCGCCTCCTGCTCCGCAGCGCGCGAGGCGAGGCCGCCCTTGACCATGATCACGGCACCGACGAGGAAGAGCACGGCCGTCGCACCCAGCACCAGCCGCTGCGGCAGCAGCGCCAGCAGACCACCGGCCGCGACCGCGATCGTGACCTGCACCAGGAAGGCCGTCGCGACCCCGAGCCATACCCAGATGTGCCGGAAGCGCGTCGCGAGCACCAGGGTCGCGATGAAGGTCTTGTCGGGCAGCTCCGCGGGAAGGATCAGCAGGAACGTCGTCGCGACGATCGCGAGATCGACCATGTCAGTGCGACACCGTCAACTCAAGCAGGATGATGACCAGGCCGACGAAGCCGTAGAGCAGGGCGTTGCCGATGCGGCCGAACTGGCCGCGCCCGGAGGCCCAGCCGGCGTAGTAGCCCCAGAGCAGGAGGCTGATCAGGCCGAGGATCTCGGTGATGGATGCGGCAATGATCGTCTTCTGTCCAGCGGCGGTGAACCCGATGGCCAGCAGGCTCGGGATCACGGCGACCGAGGCGTACTGCAGGACGGTCACGCCGAGGTGTCGGAAGTCGGCACCTGTGAGTCGCCGCCGCTGGCGCACCTGGATCTCGATGGCCCCCGCGAAGGAGTGCGCCACGGCGACCATGACCAGTGGGCCGATCGTCAGGAACAGGAACTCCGGCAGCGTGACGCCGCCCTGCTCATCGTCCCGGTACTGCAGCACGTCCAACGAGATGAGCAGGATGATCGTCGCGTAGACGATGTTGTGCGGATCGATGAACGAGCGCTTCTGCATCGGCGCGGGCCCGTGGTCGGCGCTCATGACGAGGGCGGCGGCTCGGGCGGCTCGTCCGTCACCGGCTTCTGGTCATCACCCGGGTCGTCCTCGTCGATGATCGTCACGGCCTCGGGCAGCAGATCGAGAGCACTGTGCGGGTACACCGTGTGGGTGGGCCAGCGGCGCGGACCGGTCCACGGAGCCGGGGTCGCGTCGAGCAGTTCGCACAGCGCGTAGGCCGCGTACTCGTAGCGCGAGCGGGCGGCGGTGAACTGATCCCACGCCTCGTCGAGGTCCCGCTCGATCGGGAAGCCGGACTTGCGCAGGATCTCGACCGCCTTGTCGAACTCCTCCCGCGGCAGCTGGATCGTCCCGCGCTCACGGCGGCTGAGACCCGAGACGGCGGCATCGCCGAGGCCGAGGAAGGCGTCCTGATCGGTCGCCATCTCCACGGCGATGACCTTGCGGTTCCAGCCGGGCAGGCGTTCTTCGACCTTCTCCTGCTCAGAGGACGTCGGCAGGAACCGTCCGAGGAACGGCAGCCGCTGCCTCCACGACCGCCGCTGGGCCACCATGACGTACAGCACCTCCATCGTCTGCCCGCCCTGGATCAGGAAGCGGAAGGCCGCCTGCCGGTCCAGCGTCTTGGTCAGGGAGATGAACAGCGCTGCCGCGTCGAGCACGGCCAGCAGCGAGACGAGGTAGTGGCGGTACGGGCGAGCAGACCGCACCCACACCAGCACCGGATACATCATGTGGCTCATCCGCATGGCGGCCGCGGCCCTGGCCCAGTTGTCGAAGTCCGCATTGATCTGCGGGATGTTCCCCGAGAGCGTGTACCGGGAGAGCATCTCCGGTGCCCAGGCCGGCTCGCCGGACGTGACGCTCAGATCCGTGACCGCGGTCTCACGGTCGAGGTACGAGGAGTAGATCGTCGGCAGGAAGCCGATCATGAGCGCGATGACGATCGGCCCGGTGGCTGCCGCGATGAAGTCGATGACGGTCTGGTCGCTGGTGTTCACGTCCGCGAATCCGAGCGTGAACAGGCTCGAGCCCGCCTGCCGCAGGGAGTCGCCGAGATCCTGACCCCCGATGCCGTACAGCAGGAGCCCGTAGGACAGCAGGTAGAGGACCAGCCAGGTGATGAGCTGGAGGATCAGGATCGACGGGCCCGCCCAGGCCATGACCGGGTCACGCTTGATGTAGTGCTTGCGCAGGTGGGCGATCCCGATGCTGACCCCCGTGACGACTCGGGTCACGGTGTCGCTGATGAACGAGCGCAGGGTGCGGGGCACGACGACGGTCCGCATGAGGCTGATGGTCGTCGCAGCGAACAGCAGCAGCCCCGCAACGGTGGCGGCGCCCCGGGAGAGGATGTCCGCGATCAGGGTCGGCACTCGCTGATGCTCCCACATCCGGCCACTAGGCTCGGGGCGTGACTTCGGACTCCCAGACAGTGCTGATCCTTGCGCTGATCGCCCTCATCGTGGGGGTTGCCGGGCTGGCTGTGGCGATCGTCGCCCTGTTCCGGCTGTCCAAGCTGCATCGCTCGTACTCCCTGCTCCAGGCTGCCGAGGGCCGGGAGACCATCGTCGACGTCATGGCCCGCACCATCGACGAGTTCAACGACCTCCGCGGTGAGGTCGCCCATCTGGACTCCGTCCTCGGTGCCACGCGCCGTGACCTCGCCATGGCGCTGCGCCACGTGTCCGTCGTCCGCTACGACGCCTTCGGCGACATGGGCGGCCGCTTCTCCTTCTCCGCCGCCCTGCTCGACGACGCCGGCGACGGCCTCGTCATCACCTCGATCCACGGTCGCAGTGAGACCCGCTCGTACCTCAAGGGCCTCACCAGCGGCAATGCCGACATCCCGCTCTCCCCGGAGGAGGAGCAGGCCGTGCGTCTGGCGAAGGGCGGTGCCTCATGAGAATCGCCTACCTCGGCCCTGAGGGCTCGTTCTGCGGTGCGGCCGCGGTTGAGTTGACTCGCGGGCGCGACGTCACCCTCGCGCCGTCGCTGTCCGTGCAGACGGCGCTGGATGCCGCACGTACCGGTGACGCCGATGCCGCGCTCGTTCCGATCGAGAACTCGGTCGAGGGCTCGGTGTCGGTCACGCTCGACGAGCTGGCCAACGGCAAGCGGCTGGTCATCATCGACGAGGTCGTCATTCCGGTGCGGTTCTCGCTGCTGGTGCGCCCGGGCACCCGCGCGGAGGACGTCACCCGCATCGCCACGCACCCGCACGCGCAGGCGCAGGTGCGGCACTGGCTCGCCGAGCACTTCCCGAACGCCTCGGTGATGCCGGCGATGTCGACCGCGGCCGCCGCGGAGGCCCTCACCGACCCCGACGCCCCGATCGACGCCGCCGTCTCCCAGCCCATCGCCGGTGACATCTACGGGCTGGAGGCCCTCGCCTCCGACATCCAGGACAACGACGACGCCACGACACGGTTCGTCCTGGTGCGGTTGCCGGGCGAGATCCCCGCGCCGACGGGCGCGGACAAGACGACACTCTCGCTCTACATGCGACAGGACGAGCCCGGTGCGCTGCTCGCGATCCTCACCGAGTTCGCCGTGCGCGGCGTCAACATGACCCGTATCGAGTCACGCCCGACCAAGAAGGCGCTGGGCGACTACTTCTTCAGCGTCGACGTCGAGGGGCACGTGGCCGACGCCCGCGTCTCCGAGGCGCTCATGGGCCTGCACCGCATCTGTCTGGACGTGCGGTTCCTCGGCTCGTACCCGCGGCATGACGGCAAGCAGCCCGTGCTCCGGCCGGGCGTCACCGACACCGACTTCGCCGAGGCGAGCAAGTGGCTGGATCAACTGAAGGGAAGCAGCCAGTGAGGTATTTCGTCACCGGAGCCGCGGGCTTCATCGGATCGCACTTCGTCCGCGAGCTGCTCGCCGGCTCCTACGGGGGTGACGTCACGGGCGTCACCGTCTACGACAAGCTCACATACGCGGGCAACCTCGAGAACCTCGCGTCGGTCAAGGACGATCCGCGGTTCACGTTCGTCCAGGGCGACATCTGCGACGGCGACAAGCTCGACGAGGTGCTCCCCGGTCATGACGTCGTCGTGAACTTCGCGGCCGAGACGCACGTCGACCGGTCCATCCACGGACCGCAGGACTTCATCGTCACCAACGTGGTCGGCACGCAGACGATCCTTGACGCCTGCCTGCGCCACGGCATCCCGCGCACCGTGCACATCGGCACCGACGAGGTCTACGGCTCGATCGACGAGGGCTCGTGGGACGAGAACGAGCCGCTGATGCCGAACTCCCCGTACTCCGCGGCGAAGGCGGCCGCGGAGATGCTCGTGCGCGCCTACTACGTCACGTATGGCCTCAACGTCTCCAGCACGCGCTGCTCGAACAACTACGGGCCGTACCAGTTCCCGGAGAAGGTCATCCCGCTGTTCGTCACCAACCTCATGGACGGCAACAAGGTGCCGCTGTACGGCGACGGCCTGAACGTGCGCGACTGGCTGCACGTCGACGACCACTGCCGCGGCATCGCGCTCGTCGTCGAGAAGGGTGCCCCCGGGGAGTCGTACAACATCGGTGGCGGCCTGGAACTGAACAACAAGGAGCTCACCGAGCGCGTGCTCGCGGCGATGGGCGTGGGCTGGGACATGGTGCAGCCGGTCGAGGACCGCAAGGGACACGACCGCCGCTACTCGGTCAACGACGGCAAACTCCGCGCCCTCGGCTACGCGCCGCAGCACACCTTCGACGAGGGCCTCGCCGAGACGGTGCAGTGGTACCGCGACAACGAGGCCTGGTGGCGTCCGCTGAAGGAGAAGGCCAAGATCGGCTGAACGCCCCTTGCCACGCACGCGAGTGGTCAGTTGTCGGGGTGTTTCGCCCCGCGAACACCCCGACAACTGACCACTCGCGGAGGGGTTCGGGGTCTGGAAGGTGAGAGGGTAGGGCCGTGCGGGTACTGGTGATCGGCAGCAACGGGCAGCTCGGCTCCGCCCTCATGCCCGTGCTGGAGCGCAACCGCAGCCTCGCCCTGCTGGGCATCGACTACCCGGACATCGACCTCGCCGACCCGGAGTCCGTCGACCTCGTCTTCGGTGGCTTCGATCCGGACTACGTCATCAACTGCGCGGCCTATACCGCGGTCGACGATGCCGAGTCCGACGAGGAGCGCGCTCTCGCCATCAACGGCGGTGGCCCCCGCGAGATCGCCGACCAGTGCCGCAAGGCGGGGGCGTGGCTCATCCATGTCTCGACGGACTACGTGTTCGACGGCACGGCCACCTCGCCGTACGCGGAAGATGCTGAGACCTCACCCGCCTCGGCGTACGGCCGCACCAAGCTCGCTGGCGACCTCGCTGTGCAGCAGCTCCTGCCGACATCCCACTACCTCGTGCGCACAGCATGGCTGTACGGCCTGCAGGGCAACAACTTCGTCAAGACGATGCTGCGGCTGGAGTCCGACCGCGACACCGTCTCGGTCGTGACCGATCAGGTGGGCCAGCCCACCTATGCCGGTGACCTCGCCGAGCACATCGGGATGCTGCTCGACAAGCATCCGGCGCCCGGCACGTATCACGGCACGAACAGCGGCGAATGCTCCTGGTTCGAGTTCACCCGCGAGATCTTCCGGCTGGCCGGAGCAGATCCGGACCGGGTGCTGCCGACGACGTCAGCGGAGTTCGTGCGCCCCGCACCCCGCCCGGCGTACTCGGTGCTGGGCCACGACCGCTGGGCCGAACAGGGTCTGCCGGAGATGCGCCCATGGCTCGAGGCACTCGAGCAGGCCTTCGCCGACGGGATCGCGTCGACCGTCGACTGATCAGGCTGCGCGCAGCAGCCACATGCGGTTCCAGCCCAGTACCTCGCGCAGGCACGAGTCATCAGCGGAGCCGGCGAACCGCAGAAGGCGCAGGCGACTCACGGTGCGCACCTGCTCCGTCATCACGAACGTGGGTCGAGAGAGCGCGATCGTGCCCGTCAGTGCCACGTGATTGACCCATCCGCGGTCACGGCCGGTGCAGGGCATGATCGTGACGAGGGAATCGACCTCGCGGATGTACTCATGCGATGACACGACCAGACAAGGCCGGCGACCACCCTGCTCGCGCCCCTCGCCACTGCCGAGGTCGACCCAGTGCACCTCGCCGGGTGCCGGGGTCAGGAGCGATTCCACTCGTCGCTCCACTCCTCTGGTTCCAGACCGTCACTCAGGGTGGCGTCCCACTCCGCCACCTCGGCCATGTAGTCCGCGCGCTCCGCCTCGGTCATGGCGCGCATCTGCCGGCCGGCCGTCTCCACTTTGATCTTCCAGAGGTACTCCTCCATCAGCTTCTCCACGAGGCTCCCGGCCGTCAGCCCCTCCTCTGCGGCGAGGGCGTTCAGGCGGTCGCGGACCTCGGTCGAGACCTTGATGGTGGTGGCTGCCATGGTTGTGAGTATACGACTGGTATACCGCCATGGAGAGGGCCGTTGCGGGGGAGTCGATCACCCGGAGGCGCTCTGGCGGGCGCGTGACAGACTGAGGGGTCAGATCGTCCCCCTGCCTCCAGGAGTCCGTGCCTTCATGACCGGCAATGCTGTCTTCCACTTCTCCAACACCTCGATCCTGTCGGTGGTGGGGCTGGAGGCGCCGATCACCGTGACCTCCGACGAGATCGACGATCAACTCACGGCAACCTACGAGCGCCTGGGCATGCGACCCGGTGCGCTGCAGACGCTCGCCGGCATCGAGGAGCGCCGCTGGTGGCCCGAGGGCATCTCCTTCGCCGACGCGGCCGCCGACGCTGGCCGCAAGGCCCTCGCCGAGGCGGGCATCGACCCCGCCGCTGTCGGCCTCCTCATCGACACCTCGGTGTGCCGCGACCACCTCGAGCCGTCGGCCGCCGTCGACGTGCACGAGCAGCTCGGGCTCTCGTCGTCCTGCCTGAACTTCGACCTCGCCAACGCGTGTCTGGGGTTCATGAACGGCATGCACCTTGCCGGCACCCTCATCGACGCCGGTCAGGTCGACTACGCCCTCATCGTCGATGGTGAAGGCAGTCGCGGACCCCAGGAAGCGACCATTGCCCGTCTGCAGGACCCGAGCACTACGAAGGACGACGTCCTCGCCAACTTCGCGACCCTGACCCTTGGGTCGGCCTCCGCCGCGATGGTGCTCGGTCGAACCTCCGATCATCCCGAGGGGCATCGCTTCGTCGGCGGTGTGAGTCGCGCAGACACCACCCACAAGGGACTGTGCGTCGGTGACCTCAACCAGATGACGACGGACTCCCGCGGGCTGCTCGAGGCCGCTGTCGTCCTGGCCAAGGACGTGTGGGCCGGCTCGCAGGAGACGTTCGACTGGGCCGACCTCAACGCGTACGTGATCCACCAGGTGTCCAAGATCCACACCGCCGCGATGGCCGAGGTGGCGGGCATCGATCAGACACGGATTCCCACGATCTTCGAGCAGTTCGGCAACATCGGCCCGGCGTCCATCCCGTTCACGCTGGCGCAGGAGTCCGCCAACCTGGCCGCCGGTGATCGCATCGCCTGCATGGGCATCGGCTCAGGCATCAACGCGATGGTCATCGAGATCGAGTGGTGATCTCGTCGCTGGCCGCCCAGCGGCCACCGGCCGACCTGCCCGGACTCGACCCGGCATGGTCGCGGCTCGTCACCGCGCCGGACTCCACCGGCGTGGAGCGCACCTGGCACCTGCTCGACTCCCACGCCGATCGGCCACTCGGCGAACAGGGCGGCAGCCCGCGCGTGACGCTGCTGTGTGTGCACGGGAACCCGACGTGGTCCTACCTGTGGCGCGAGGTGCTGGCTGACGCACCGGACGACATGCGCGTCATCGCCGTCGACCAGCTCGACATGGGCTTCTCCGAGCGCACCGGGGTCCGGCGCACCCTGGGTGACCGGGTCGAGGACCTGTGCCTGCTCACCGATGCCCTCGGGCTCGACGGCCCGGTGATCACGGTCGCGCACGACTGGGGCGGCCCGGTCTCGATGGGCTGGGTGCTGCGCAACCGCGAGATCGTCATCGGCTCGGCGCTGATGAACACCGCACTCGCGCAGCCCACGGATGACCGCCCACCAGTGCTCATCTCGATGGCGCGCTTCGGACCGTTGCGGTCGCTGGTCACCGAGCGCACGCCGATCTTCACGACGTCGCCGTCGGTGCTGGCCCGCTCCAAGGTGTCGGCGGACGAACGGGCCGCGTACTCCGCGCCGTACGCGACGACCGAGCGTCGACGCGCCGTCGAGCAGTTCGTCGCCGACATCCCGCTGGAGGGTGACCACCCCTCGGGCCCCGTGCTCGATGCGATCGCCGAGGGCGTCCGCAGCCTCGACACTCCCGTGCTGCTGCTGTGGGGTGCGGAC
>JAUHZW010000330.1 GCA_030425745.1 Actinomycetes bacterium | reverse complement strand
CTCCAGAGAGCAGCAGGCCGCGCAGCGACACCTTCGGGTGCGGGCCGGACTCGCGGCTGACGAGAACGACGGCGATGCCCGCCAGCACGATGCCGACCACGATGAGGAAGGTCAGCGACTCACCCCGCGCGACACCGACGATGACCGGCACGGCCGCTCCGCCCGCAGCGGTGAGCGGTGACACGATCCCCATCGGGCCGACCGCCAGTGCTGCGTAGAGCAGCACCATGGCAATGGTGCCGACGATCGCTGTATAGACAGAGAGGCCGAGGACGGTCGTCGAGAGCGTGCCCGGCACGACCGTGAGCGCCAAGAGGGTGACGACGACGGCGCCCGCGGGGTAGGAGACCGTCAGGACCTTGAGCGGGCCGATGCGGCGCGTCGCGAGGCCGCCGCCGAAGTCGGCGATGCCCCAGGTGATGCTCGAGATGAGCGCCAGCAGCGCAGCCATCGCCGTCTCCTCGTCTGATCAGTCGGCACACTCTGGCAGAAGCCTCGCGAGGACCGTCCACCGCCGGGATACTTCGGGGCATGGCCACGACCTCGCACCTCTGCGCGGCAACGCTGGACGCACTTCCCCCTGCTGTCCATGTCCCCACCTACGATCGCGCGGCTGTCACGCCCGGCATCGCGCATATCGGTGTGGGGAACTTCCATCGGGCGCATGAGGCGTTGGTGGTGGATCGACTTCTGAACGATGGGGAGGCCCGGGACTGGGGGATCCTCGGCATCGCACTGCTGCCCGGCGACGAGCGTCTCGCACGGGCGATGCAGGCGCAGGACGGCCTCTACACACTGGTGGAGAAGTCGTCCGACGGCACGTGGGATTACCGAGTCATCGGCAGCATCCTCGACGTCCTCTTCGCCCCTGATGATGTGGAGGCGGTGATCGAGGCGCTCACCGATCCGCGCATCCGGATCGTCTCGATGACGATCACCGAGGGTGGCTATAACTTCGACCGGCTCACGGGTGAGTTCATGGTCGACACCCCCGGTGTCGCTGAGGACCTGGTTCCCGGTGCCACGCCGACGTCGGTGTTCGGTGTCGCGTGCGCGGCGTTGGCACGTCGCCGGTCGCGTGGGATCGAGCCGTTCACGGTCATGTCGTGCGACAACATCCAGCACAACGGGGACGTCGCGCGCCGGATGTTCCTGGCCTTCGCCGAGCACTGGAACCCAGACCTCGCAACGTGGATGGCCTCGTCGGTCGCGTTCCCCAATTCGATGGTCGACCGCATCACGCCGATGACCACGACCGAGGACGTCGAGGCCGTCAGCGCCGAGTTGGGTGTGCGCGACGACTGTCCGGTGGTGTGCGAGCCGTTCTTCCAGTGGGTTCTGGAGGACAACTTCCCACTGGGCCGACCGCCTGTCGAGCAGGCCGGCGTGCAGGTCACCGACGATGTATCGCCCTACGAGAAGATGAAGCTGCGGCTGCTCAACGCCAGCCATCAGGGCCTGTGCTACTTCGGGCATCTGGCCGGGTACGGGTTGGTGCACGAGGCGACGCAGGACCCGGACATCGCCACCTTCCTCCGCCGCTACATGGATGAGGAGGCCACGCCCACCCTCGATCCTGTGGCAGGTGTGGATCTGGATGCCTACAAGGCCGAACTGATCGCGCGGTTCAGCAATCCCGAGGTGCGTGACACCGTGCCGCGCCTGTGCGCGGAGTCGTCGGACCGCATCCCCAAATGGCTCATCCCGGTGGTCCATGACCGCCTTACGCAGGGAGGCGCCGTGCCGCTCTCCGCGGCCATCGTCGCGAGCTGGGCGCGTTATGCGGAAGGGGTCGAT
>JAUHZW010000049.1 GCA_030425745.1 Actinomycetes bacterium | reverse complement strand
GACCTGAACGACGTCCGGTTCCTCACCGTCGCCGAGGTGGCGTCGATGATGCGCGTCTCCAAGATGACGGTGTACCGACTCGTGCACAACGGCGACCTGCCGGCCGTGCGCGTGGGTCGCTCGTTCCGGGTGCCGGAGCAGGCGGTGACCGATTACCTTCGGGACTCGTTCGTCGAGACTGCCTGAGCAGTCGAGGGTTCGAGCGAGACTGCCTGAGCAGTCGAGGGTTCGAGCGAGACTGCGAGAGCAGTCGAGGTTTCTTGGCGAGATCGTCTGAGAGCCCCGCGCTGAGAGGTGCCCCACCCGGCGCGGGTAGGCTAGCGACTCGCTGTTCACTGGTACGTCGCCAACGTCGGCGGCGCAGTAGTTAGAGATTGGGACTTTTGATGGGCTCTGTGATCAAGAAGCGGCGCAAGCGGATGGCCAAGAAGAAGCACCGCAAGCTGCTGCGTCGCACGCGGGTCCAGCGCCGCAACAAGAAGTAGCCGCTGCGGGCCGGTGGCCCACAGCGCCGGCAGGTACCGCCGAGAGTCAAGGGGGTCGTGATGTCACGCACGGTCCTCGTCACGGGTGTCTCACGCTACCTCGGCGGTCGCATGGCCGCCCGCCTTGCAGCCGATCCGGACATCCGGGTCATCGGCGTCGATGTCGTCCCCCCGGACGTGCCGGTCCCCGGCATCGACTTCGTGCGGGCCGACATCCGCAACCCGGTGATCGCGAAGGTCATGGGTGAGGCGGCCGTCGACACCGTGGTCCACATGGGGGTCATCTCGACCCCCAAGCAGGCCGGTGGACGGTCGACGATGAAGGACATCAACGTCATCGGCACCATGCAGCTGCTCGCGGCCTGCCAGCGCACCCCCGCTCTTCGGCGCCTCATCGTGAAGTCGACCTCGGCGGTGTACGGAGCCGGGCCCAAGGATCCGGCCCTGTTCACCGAGGAGATGGAGCCCAAGCACCGGCCCTCGTCCGGATGGGCCAAGGACTCCGCGGAGGTCGAGGGCTACGTCCGCGGGTTCGGGCGTCGGCGTCCTGACGTGGCGGTGACCACGCTGCGCTTCGCCAACATCGTCGGGCCCCGCATGCGGACGGCCCTCACCGCCTACTTCGGTCTTCCCGTGGTGCCCAGCGTCCTGGGCTTCGACCCTCGCCTCCAGTTCACCCACGAGGACGATGCCCTCGGCGCACTGCATCGAGCGGTGGAGTCGGATGCAGACGGCACCTTCAACGTCGCGGGCCCGGGCATGCTGCTGCTGTCCCAGGCCATCCGCATGGTCGAGCGCCGTGAGGTCGTGGTGGCCGCGCCCTTCTTCCCGATCGTCGGTCGGGCTCTCGATCCCCGCGGCTATGCCGACTTCTCGCCGGAGTCGGTCAGGTATCTGACGTACGGGCGAGGTCTGGACACCTCCGCGGCACGCGACGTCCTGGCGTTCGTCCCGGAGTTCGGCACGCCGGAGGCCTTCGAGGCGCTCGCGGCGTCACGGCGTCCGGGCGCCCGGACGGGTGGGGAGGTGCGCGTTGCCTGACGCCGACGTGATCCCCCTCGTCCCCGATCCGGAGGAGTCCGGCCCGTCGGGTTCACGCACGGCCCATGACGGGCCGTCGAAAGCCGCCAGGCTTATCGGCAACACCGGACCCCAACCCGCCCCCTCCCGCGCGCGGTCCATCAGCGCGCGAGCGGCCGATCGGCGCGCGAGCGGCCCATCAGCGCAGGACGCCGCGGATGCCCGGCCCGCGCCCGAACCCCCTCGGCCCGGCTCGGCTCCCGCTGTCCCGGACCCCGGTCCCGACGGCATCTGGTCGGACCCGGAGATCGCGGCCCTGGACGAGTCGTTCTGGGAGTTCGTGCAACGACGTATGGCGGGGGACTACCGGGTCGACGACTTCGGCTTCGACCCGGAGCTGACCGATCGGGTCCTGCTCGCCCTCGTCCGCCCGCTCTACCGCTCCTGGTTCCGGGTCGAGGTGAGCGGACTGGAGAACGTGCCATCCGACGCGGGCGCCCTCGTCGTCGCCAACCACTCCGGGGTCATCGCGCTCGACTCCCTGATGACCCAGGTGGCCCTGCACGATGAGCATCCGGCCCACCGTCACCTGCGCATGCTCGGCGCGAACCTGGTGTTCCAGACGCCGTTCATCGGAGAACTGGCCCGCAAGGCCGGTCACACCCTCGCCTGCCATCCAGACGCTGAGCGACTCCTCAGCGCCGGTGAGCTGGTCGGTGTCTGGCCCGAGGGGTTCAAGGGGATCGGCAAGCCCTTCTCCCAGCGCTACAAGCTCCAGCGGTTCGGCCGGGGCGGATTCGTGACCGCCGCGTTGCGCACGGGCGCACCGATCATCCCGACGGCCATCGTCGGCGCGGAGGAGACCTATCCGATGATCGGGAACGCCAAGTCGCTCGCCCGGGTCCTCGGCTTGCCCTACTTCCCCGTGACCCCGACCTTCCCGTGGCTGGGGCCGATGGGCATGCTCCCGCTGCCCAGCAAGTGGTTCATCCACTTCGGAGAGCCGATCCCCACGGACGACTATGACGAGGGTGCGGCCGATGACCCCATGGTCGTGTTCAACCTGACCGACGAGGTGCGTGAGCAGATCCAGCAGTCGCTCTATCGGCTGCTGGTGGCACGGCCCTCCGTCTTCGGCTGAGGCAGGAACTCTCTACGGGCGACGGGTGCGCGCGGCGGCGTAGCCGATGGCCAGCCCGAGCGCCAGGCCTCCGGCCCCGGATGCGGCCGGCAGCGCGTACTGCTTGACCTGCTCGCGGCGTCGGAAGTCACGGATGGTCCACCCGTTCTCCCGGGCGTGCTCCCGCAGAACGGAGTCGGGGTTCACCGCCACGGCGTGCCCGACGGCCGACAGCATGGGAATGTCGTTCGACGAGTCCGAGTAGGCCGAGCACTCCTGCAGGTCCAGCCCCTCGCGCGCGGCGATCGCACGCACCGCCTCGGCCTTGGCCAGTCCGTGCAGGGGCGGACCGTCGAGGTGCCCGGTGTAGACGCCGTTGCGGACCTGGGCGACGGTGCCCAGTGCGCCCGTCAGGCCGAGCCGCTGGGCGATGACCGTCGCCAACTCCACCGGGGTGGCGGTGACGAGCCAGACCTGCTGCCCGGCATCCAGGTGGCCCTGCGCCAGTGCGAGGGTTCCCGGGATGAGCTTGTCGACCATGCTGTCATCGAAGATCTCCTCGCCGAGCGCCTGCAGCTCGCTGACCGGGCGCCCCTCGACGAACGACAGCGCCGCCTCGGTGGCGGAGGCCATGTCCTCGAGGTCCTCGCTGCCGCTGAGGACGAACTTCACCTGCTTCACGCCGAAGCCGAGGATCTCGCTGCCGCTGAAGTACTTGCGTCGGGCCAGGCCGACGGCGAAGTGGAACAGGCTCGCGCCGCGCATGATGGTGTTGTCGACATCAAAGAACGCAGCACCGCGGTCGGGTCCGTCTGCCGACGTCACCGCAGGAAGGTCGGCGGCGGCAGCCGACGCCTGCCCGGCCTGCCGATAGCGCGACAGCACATCCGAGCGGGAACCGTTCGCACTCTGGGAATCATCCACCCGAGGAGCGTACCCAGCCCGACGTGGCCGTGTGTCAGACTCAGGAGGGCGCCCCTGACCGGGTGCCGTGCCTGCCGGGCGTCGGACGCCCGTGCCTGAGGGTGAGGGGTATCGCGTGAGTGCCGACATCGCCGACTACCTGCGTGCGACCGCCGAACGGGATCCGGGCGGCGCCGGGATCATCGTCGATGGCACCACTCACACGTGGGCCGAACTCGATGAGTCCGTGGACGCCTTCGCCGCTGCGCTGCGGCAGCGCGGCCTGCACGCCGGCGATCGCGTCGCGATGCTGCTGGGCAACTCCTACGAGTTCGTCATCGCCTACTACGGGGTGGCCCGCGCAGGCCTGGTGTCCGTGCCCATGAACCCCGCCTATACCTCGGCCGAGGTGGCGGTCCTGCTCGCCGACTCCGGGGCCCGCCTGCTGCTGGTGCAGCCATCGACGCAAGCCACCGGAGAGGAGTCGGCGGAGGCGCTCCCCGCATGCGAGGTGCTCGACGTCAGCGGCCCGGACTGGGCCCGCTTCCTGGCGTCCGGCGAGGGGGCGGAGCCGGTCGCTGACCCGGTGGATGCGGACACGCTCGCGCTGCTGCTGTTCACCGCGGGCACCAGTGGCCGCCCGAAGGGCGCGATGCTCACCCATGGGGCCCTGCGGGCCAACACCGAGATGCTCCTCGCGCTCGACTCGCCCCCGGCGGTGGTGGCCGACGACATCGTGCTGCTGGTGCTGCCGATGTTCCACGTCTACGGCCTGAACACCGGGCTCGGTCTCGCCGTCGCGGCAGGTGCGACCCTCGTGCTGACCGATCGCTTCTACCCTGTCGAGACGCTGACGCTGGTGCGGGAGCATCGCGTGACCAGCGTCCCAGCGGCACCAGCGATGTTCCAGGCATGGTGCATGGTCCCGGACGCGCGTGCGGCCATGACGACGGTCCGCCTGTTCTCCAGCGGCGGCTCACCCCTCCCGATCCCCGTGCTCGAGCGCTTCGTCGAGCACACCGGCCACGACGTCTTCGAGGGATACGGGATGACGGAGACCGCACCGGTGGTGGCCACGACCCTCGTCTCGGGCGCTCCGAAGCCCGGCTCTGTCGGTCGCCCCCTGCCCGGCCTGGAAGTGCGGCTGATCGACGATGCCGGCGGTGAGGTCGATGAGGGCGACCCCGGCGAGCTGTGGGTCCGGGGTCCGTCGGTCTTCGAGGGCTACTGGCCCCGGGCGCAGGGCGGTCCGGATGACGAGGGCTGGTTCCATTCCGGCGACATCGCCTACGCCGACGAGTCCGGGGATCTCCATCTGGTCGATCGTCGCCGCGAGGTCATCCTGGTCAACGGCTTCAACGTGTACCCGCGTGAGATCGAACTCGTCATCGGGGAGGTTCCAGGCGTTGCCGAGGCAGCGGTCGTCGGTGTCCCCGACGATGCCACGGGAGAGGCCGTCATGGCCCTCATCGTCCCTCGGCCGGACGCTGCCGTGACCACGGCGGAGGTGGACGACTTCTGTTCGGGCCGGCTGGCCCGATTCAAGTGCCCGACGACGATCCGGATCGTGCCCGCGCTGCCGCACTCGGCCACCGGCAAGATCGCCAAGGGTCGTCTGCGTGAGGTGTACGGCGACGCCGGATACGGAGCATGACGACTCCCGCGCCCGGCGCGGCCGCGGATGTGGACCCGCGGGTGACCCTGATCGGCAAGCCGGGCTGCCACCTCTGCGATGACGCCCGGAGGGTCATCAGCGAGGTGTGCGCCACCACCGGAGTCACGTGGGAGGAACTGTCGATCGAGGAGGATCCGGCCCTGTTCGATGAGTACTGGGAGCGCATCCCGGTGGTGCTGGTCGACGGCCGGCCGCACGACTTCTGGCACGTGGACCCGGCCCGACTGCGGGCGGCACTGTCCTCATAGAGTCCGATTAACGGACACATGCGTCCGGTCAACTTTGTGACTTCGTTCGCATGTCCTTAACCTACGGGCATCGAAACGGCTCTCGAGATCACTGATCCGACGCCTGATCGGCCCCAAGGATTCACCTTCCCCTGGAGAACCGTGTCCGCTGTCCGCCCGACTGACGCGTCGGCGTCCGCTATGGGCCCCGCGGGGGAGCGCGGCACCGGCCGGGAGATCCCGGCGGCCACCATCGCGCGACTCCCCGTCTACCACCGGGTGCTCACCGGGCTCGAGGAGGCCGGCGTCAGCACGGTGTCCTCGGAGGAACTCGCTCAGGCCTGCGGAGTCTCGTCCGCGAAACTGCGCAAGGACCTCTCCCACCTCGGGTCGTACGGCACCCGCGGCGTCGGCTACGACGTCCACTTCCTCACCTACCAGATCGCCCGCGAGCTCGGCCTGACCCAGCCCTGGGGCGTCGTGATCATCGGCGCCGGAAACCTCGGTCAGGCGCTGGTCTCCTACCGTGGCTTCGCCTCCCGTGGTTTCCGGGTCGTCGGACTGCTCGACATTCACCCGGACGTCATCGGCCACGGTGTGGAGTCCGCCGACACCGCCCTGGAGATTCGCCCGGTGTCCGAGCTCGAGAGCCTCGTGGCCAGTGGGCAGGCCCACATCGGGGTCATCGCCACCCCCGCCGAAGCCGCGCAGAGCGTCTGCGACCGACTGGTCGCCGCCGGCCTGCGCAGCATCCTGAACTTCGCCCCCGCCGTCCTCTCGGTCCCCGACGACGTCGAGCTGCGCAAGGTGGATCTGTCCGTTGAGCTGCAGATCCTGGCCTTCCACGAGCAGCGCCGGGCCGACGACCCCATCCCGTCCATGGACACCCCCTCGCTCGGAGAGGCGATCAACGCATGACTAGGACTGCCACCAAGAAGGCCGCGCCCAAGAAGGCCGCAGCCGCGAAGCCTCCTGCCGCGAAGGCCAAGCCGGTGAAGAAGGCCGCGTCGAAGAAGGCCGCTCCCAAGAAGGCTGCGCCGAAGAAGTCCGCTGCGGTGAAGGACGAGCCGGTGAAGAAGGCCGCGTCGAAGAAGGCCGCTCCGAAGCCGGCCGCGTCGAAGAAGGCCGCTCCCAAGAAGGACGAGCCGGCGACCAAGCCCGCGGCGAAGAAGGCTGCGGCCGCCACCGAGCCGGCCACCAAGGCGCGTCGGGCCCCTGTGCACGGTCGGGTCTCCCTCGTCGCCGCGGGCCCGGGCGACCCGGATCTGCTCACCCTGCGTGCCGCGAACCTGATCGGCAGCGCTGCGGTGATCGTCGTCGATGCCGATGCTGTCGACATCGCGCGTGCCCACGCCTCGGCCGATGCCGAGATCGTCGTCGCCGTCGATGCCGCCGGTGTCCCCCTGGACCAGGCCGGACGCAGCGCCCTCGTGGTCGAGGCGGCCCGTGCCGGCCGCGACGCCGTCCGTCTCATGGCCGGCGACCCGGTCGTCGACGGAACGCTGCTCAACGAGGCCGCGGCGCTGCGACGCGCGCGCATGGAGTTCGAGGTCGCCCCGGGCGTCAGCGATGTCACCGGAGTGCCGGCCTACGCGGGCTTCGGGCTCACCGGTGGGCGCACCCGCCAGGTGCGCATCCTCGACGCCAACGACACCCAGCTTCCGTGGGCGGACCTCGCCGCCGATCGCGTCACCCTCGTGTTCCTGAACGGGGCTGACCGTGCGGCCGACATCGCCGATGAGCTCGTGGCCGCCGGCGCGAAGGCGTCCCTGCCGATCGCGGTCACGCGCCGCGGCACCACCGTCGACCAGCGGACCCTTGTGAGCACCCTGGAGGAGATCCGCTCGGTCGCCAAGGCTGCCCGACAGGCCGGCCCGGGGATCGTCGTGATCGGCGAGGTCGTGAGCCAGCGCGACAAGCTCGACTGGTTCGAGATCAAGCCCCTGTTCGGCTGGCGTGTGCTCATCCCGCGCACTCAGGACCACTCCGGCCCGGCCATGGACCTGCTTCGAGGTCACGGAGCCGTGCCGGTCGAGGTGCCGACCATCTCGGTCGAGCCGCCCCGCACCCCTCAGCAGATCGACCGGGCGGTGCACGGCCTGGTCTCCGGTCGCTACGAGTGGATCGGGTTCACCTCCGTCAACGCCGTGCGCGCCATCCGCGAGAAGCTCCAGGAGTACGGCCTCGACGCCCGCTCCTTCGCCGGCCTGAAGGTCGCCGCGGTCGGCGAGCCGACGGTCGCAGCGCTCATCGAGTTCGGTGTGCGGCCGGACATCGTCCCCAGCGATGAGCAGACGACGTCGGCACTGCTGGAGGAATGGCCGCCCTACGACTCGCTCATGGATCCGATCAACCGGGTCTTCCTGCCGCGTGCCGACATCGCGACCGACACGCTGGCCGCCGGTCTCGCTGAGCTCGGCTGGGAGGTCGAGGACATCACCGCGTTCCGGACCGTGCGTGCGGCACCCCCGCCGGCGGAGACCCGTGAGGCGATCAAGACCGGTGGCTTCGACGCGGTCCTGTTCACCTCGAGCAGCACGGTCCGCAACCTCGTCGGCATCGCCGGCAAGCCGCACCAGACGACCATCGTCGCCTGCATCGGCCCCCAGACGGCCAAGGCCGCTGAGGAGCACGGACTGCGCGTCGACGTGCTGGCCGAGAACAGCACGGTCCCGGATCTCGTGGAGGCGCTCGCGGCCCATGGCGAAGCCATGCGCCTTGCGGCGCTGGAGTCCGGCGAGGGTTCGTGGCGACCGAGCCGCAGGCGGGCCGCCGCCCGTCGGCGCGCGACCTGAGCCCCGTCATGGCTGCCGACCGCACCGTCGTGCACCTGCTCCGGCATGGTGAGGTGTTCAACCCCGAGGGCGTCCTCTACGGGCGTCTTCCCGGCTACTACCTGTCCGACCTCGGCAAGGAGATGGCGGTCCGCGCCGCCGACGCGCTGGCCGATCATGACGTCTCGCATGTGATCTCGTCGCCGATGGAGCGAGCCCAGCAGACGGCCACGCCCGTGGCCGAGCGGCACGGCCTCGAGTTGCGCACCGACCCGCAGCTGATCGAGGCTGACAACGTGTTCGAGGGTCAGCGGGTGAGTGTCGGTGACGGCGTGCTGAAGCAGCCGCGCACCTGGAAGCACCTGTACAACCCGTTCAAGCCCTCCTGGGGTGAGCCGTACGTCGAGGTGGCCGCCCGGATGATGTCCGCGGTCGACGATGCTCGCGACCTCGCCCGGGGTCATGAGGCCGTCCTCGTGAGCCATCAGCTCCCGATCTGGATCGCGCGCTTGGCCGCCGAGGACCGTCGCCTCTGGCACGATCCGCGCAGCCGGCAGTGCACGCTCGCCTCGCTGACATCGCTGGAGTTCCGCGGGGACGACCTCGCGGCCATCACCTACACCGAGCCTTCCCGCGACCTGCTGGCGAAGGCCAGCAAGATCGCCGGGGCCTGACGCCCCATGCCCGCCCGCGCCCGCCTCGTCCGCTCCGGGGCGGCGGTCGCCTTCGTGGGACTGCTGCTGTCGGGGTGTGCAGCCCAGGCCGAGACCTCGGGGGCGGAGACGGCGCCCGAGGGCAGCGGGTTCGTCGCCGGTGACGGCTCGATCGTCGTGCTCGACGAGGCGGACCGAGCCCCTGCGCCCGATCTCGTGGGGGAGACCCTCGACGGCGGGCAGTTCCGGCTGGCCGACCACCGCGGCGAGGTCGTCGTCCTCAACGTCTGGGCCTCCTGGTGCGCTCCGTGCCGCGCGGAGGCACCGGTCCTTGCCCAGGTCGCCGATGACCTTGCTGACGACGGCGTGCTGTTCGTCGGCCTCGACACCCGGGACTCCGACGCGGCGGCCCGCGGCTTCGTCGACCGGTTCGACATCGAGTACCCCAATGTCATCGATCGCGACGGCCGGCTCCAGCTGCTGTTCGCCGACTCCCTGCCTCCGCAGGCCATCCCGTCCACCGTCGTGATCGACCGACAGGGACGGGTCGCGGGGAGGATCCTGGGCAAGGCGAGCGAGTCGACCCTCCTGGCGCTCATCGAGCCGCTCGTCGCTGAGCCAGCGCCGGAGTCGTGATGGACCAGGTCATCGACCTTGTCTCCAGCGGGGCCCTGTGGATCGCCTTCCCCATCGCGTTCGCCGCCGGTGTCGTCGCCTTCCTGAGCCCCTGTGTCCTGCCGCTCGCACCCGGCTACCTGTCCTACATGACCGGCCTGACCGGTGCGGAACTCGCTGAGGGGGCGACGGGTCGGCGCTGGCAGGTGCTGGCCGGCAGCGGCCTGTTCGTCCTCGGGTTCAGCACCGTCTTCGTCAGCTACGGGGCCCTCTTCGGTGGTGCCGGTTCGCTGCTCCTGGAGTACTCCGACATCATCAACCGCGTCCTCGGGGTCCTCGTCATCGTCATGGGGCTGGGGTTCCTCGGTCTCATCCCCGGCCTGCAGCGGGAGTGGCGCATGCATCGGGCCCCGACGTGGGGCGTGGCCGGTGCGCCGCTGCTCGGCATCCTGTTCGGCATCGGCTGGTCGCCCTGCATCGGGCCGACCCTGACCGCAGTGCAGTCCCTGGCCTTCACGGAGGCCAGTGCTCTGCGGGGAGCGGTGCTGTCCCTCGCGTACTGCCTCGGCCTCGGTCTCCCGTTCATCCTGCTGGCACTCGCCTTCAGTCGCATGGCCCGGGCCATCAGCTGGGTACGGGAGCACTACGTGTGGGTCATGCGGATCGGCGGCGGGATGCTCGTCGCGGTCGGAATCCTGCTCGTGACGGGCGTGTGGTCAGATGTGACAGTGTGGCTGCGCGTCCAGGTTCCCGGATTCGAGACCGCGCTGTGACTGACGAGGCCCGGTCGTGACCGCCCCGCCCGATGCGCAGGCCCCCGGCGCCGTGGAGCCGCCGCTGCCGCCCCTCGGCACGGTCGGACTCCTGCGGTGGCTGTGGCGCCAGCTCACCAGCATGCGCACCGCCCTGATCCTGCTGTTCCTGCTCGCCCTGGCCAGCATTCCCGGATCGATCCTGCCGCAGCGCGGCAACAACCCACTGCGCGTCACGCAGTGGATCGAGGAGAACCCCGAGACCGGTCCGCTCCTCGATGCCCTCGGCTTCTTCGACGTGTACGCCGCCCCGTGGTTCGCCGCGGTGTACCTGCTGCTCTTCCTCTCACTCATCGGCTGCGTCCTGCCCCGAGTCGGGGTGCACCTGCGTGCCCTGCGCACCCCGCCGCCGCCGGCACCTCGACGGCTGGACCGACTGCCCGCCCACACCTCGTTCATCACCGACCGGACCCCGGGCGCGGTGCTCGCCGAGTCGGCCTCGGCGCTGCGCCGCGCCCGCTGGAAGGTGCGGGTGCCCGATGACCCGGCCGACGGGTGGGTCGCCGCCGAGAAGGGCTACTGGCGCGAGACCGGCAACCTCGTCTTCCACCTCGCGCTCATCGTGATCCTCATCGGTGTCGCTGTCGGGGGACTGTTCGGCTGGAAGGGCAACGTGATCGTGCGAGAGGGCTCGGGCTTCTCGAACACCCTCACCCAGTACGACGCCTGGGGCGCCGGACGCTTCGTCGACGCCAACGCGCTGGCGCCCTTCTCCTTCTCCCTGGACGACTTCCGGGTGGAGTTCGAACGCGAGACGTCCCAGCGGGGCGCGCCGCGCCTCTTCGAGGCCGACCTCGGGGTGCGGGGCACCCCGGATGCGCCGGAGGAGAGCATCACCGTCGAGGTCAACAAGCCGCTGGCCGTCGATGGTGCGAAGGTGTTCCTCGTCGGCCATGGCTACGCGCCCCATGTGATCGTGCGCGATCCGGCCGGCAACGTGACGTTCGATGACACGGTCGTGTTCCTGCCGCAGGACGGCAACTTCACCTCGACCGGGGTGATCAAGGTGCCGGATGCCGAGCCGTCGCTGGGATTCAACGGCCTGTTCCTGCCGACCCGGGCCTTCACGGAGGAGCGGGGCGGCTTCTCGGCCTTCCCCGAGGCCGATGACCCCGAACTCCTGCTGTCGGCGTTCCGCGGGGACATGGGCATGGACTCCGGCATCCCGCAGAGCGTCTACGAGCTGGACACCTCGGACATGGTCAAGGTGGGCCTGGAGTCGATGGCACCCGGCGATCTGTGGGTCCTGCCCAACGACTCCGGATCCATCGAGTTCGTCGGCATCGAGCGCTGGGCCTCCTTCCAGATCGCCAACGACCCCGGCAAGGAACTCGCGCTGATCTCCTC
>JAUHZW010000048.1 GCA_030425745.1 Actinomycetes bacterium | reverse complement strand
GTTGGTCAGGGTCAGACCGACAGCACTGCCGTAGAGGACCCCGACGCGTCGGGAGTCCCGGGTGCTTGCAGGGCGCGTGGCGACAGCACTGCGCATCGCACGCCAACCCAGCCAGAGCAGAGCCGCGCCCCCAAGGATCTGCAGGGGTGACTGGAACGAGACCAAGAACTGCGCGATGACGGTGACCCCGAACGCCGCCAGCGCCGCGTAGACGGCATCAGCAGTGGCGATACCGGCACCGGTCGCCAGGCCGGCGGACCAGCCGTGTGCCAGCACCCGCTGGATGACGAGGATGCCCATCGCCCCCACCGGAGCCGCCACGACGATGCCGATGACGACCATGCGAACGAAAAGGTCCACAGCCCGGAGGCTAGTGGACCTTTTCGCGAGGGATCGTCAGCTGCGGTTCAGCAGCGTGAGCAGGCGCAGGAACTCCAGGTACAGCCAGATCAGGGTGACGAGCAGGCCGAAGGCCATCCGCCACGACTCGCGCTCCGGCGCACCGGCCTTGATGCCCTGATTGATGGCCTCGAAGTCCAGCAGGAGGAAGAAGGCGGCGATGAGCACGCCCGCGACCGCGATCAGGATGCCCAGGCCACCGACACCGTAGAAGCCCCAGCCGCCACCGACACCGAACATCGCGGCGACGAGGGATGCCAGGCCGAGGAGGAGGTAGGACACGGCCGCGACCATGAGCACGGCCTGGAACTTCTTGGTGACCTTGATGATTCCCGTGAGGTACAGGGTGAGCATCACGCCGAACGTCACCATCGTCGCGACGACGGCCTGAAGCACGACGCCCGGGTACTCGTTGGCGATCGCCATCTCGTTGTAGAACATGCTGATCGCACCGAGCAGGACGCCCTGGAACACCGCGTAGAGCATGACGAGAAGCGGGGAGACCTGCTTCTTGAAGGCGTTCACCAGGCCCAGACCCAGACCACCGATGAGGCCGACCCACAGGAGCCACGGCATCGACGGCGTGAGGTTCCAGCTGATGACGGCGAAGATGACAGTGATGACGAAGACGGCGAAGGTCTTCACGATCACGTCATTGATCGTCAGACGGGCTCCCCCGGCTGCGGTCACCTGCTGGAAGTCGGCATCGACGCCGGCGGCGCCCCCGCCCGTGGCAGCGGCCTGGTAGGCAGCGGTGCCCTCGGCGTAGGCGAAGCCGGACTGGCCGGCCTTGTTGTTCTTGGGCTCGTATCGAGACAGGACGGGATTCGATGACTGCATGAGTCAATGGTAAGTCATGCCTTACCTGGGCGCTGCCCATGCCTCGGGCACTGCGCCGATGGGCCACTCGCGCGCCGATGGGCCACTCGCGGAGATGTGTCCCCGGTGGGATTTGAACCCACACTGTGCCGGGTTTAAGCCGGGTGTCTCTGCCAGTTGGACTACGGGGACGTGGATCTCAGCGTAGGGCGCCGACTACCCGCAGCCCGTCAGTCCTCTCGGGACAGGTCGCGGGCCCGGCCGAGCACATCGTCGAGCATCGGCTCGGTGAGTCGGCCGGTGAAGGTGTTCTGCTGACTCGGGTGGTACGAGCCGAGGATGGTGACGGAGCGGCCGGATCCCCGGGACCCGGGAGGAGTCCTGGCAGCCGCCGTCGCGCCATGACCGAAGGCCGCCCGCTCGACCTCCCAGCCCCCGGTCCGCAGAGCCGCCGCGGTCGCCTTCCACGCGATACCGCCGAGCGGCACGATCACCCTGACCTTCGGGGTGATGATCCGCAGTTCCTCCTGCAACCACGCGCCGCACGTGTGCTGCTCCTCAGTGGTCGGCTTGTTCGCCGGAGGGGCGCAGTGCACCGCCGCGGTGATGCGAACACCGTGGAGTTCCTGCCCGTCATCCCGGTGAGTCGATTCCGCCTGTGACGCCAGCCCGACGCGATGCAGGGAGGCGAACAGCCAGTCCCCGCTGCGGTCGCCGGTGAACATTCGGCCTGTGCGGTTCGCACCGTGTGCAGCAGGGGCCAAGCCGACGATCCAGATCCGCGGCTGCGTGCCGAAGCCGGGCACCGGACCACCCCAGTAGTCGTCGTCCCGATAGGCCGCGCGCTTCTCGCGAGCCACCTGCTCGCACCACTCGATCAGGCGGGGGCAGCGCCGGCATTCGGTGACCGCCCTGTCGAGCTGCCGGAGCGTCCGGAGTTCAGCCGGCACGAGGGTCAGCCAGCACAGCGGCGCAGGAAGTCCAGCGTGCGCTGCCATGCCAGTGCGGCATGGTCGGCCTGGAACACCTCCGGGCGATCATCGTTGAAGAACGCGTGCACGCTGCCGGCGTACTCGAACAGCTCGACGGTTCCACCGGCCGCCTCAATCGCGGCCGCGTACTCCGCGATGACCGGCCCGTTGCCCGGCTCGTCGGACTCGGCCTTGTGCACGATCGCCGACTTGCCGGCATACCGGGACCAGTCGGGCGCGTACTGCGGCCACGGCATCGCCGGGTAGAAGGCGGTGGCGCAGCGGACGTTCTCCGAGACCGTGGGGGCCAGGAGTGCAAGGCCGCCGCCCATGCAGAAGCCGATGACGCTGACCGAGTCGCTGGTGACCTCGGGGCGGGAGAGAAGATCAGCGGCAGCCGCATCGAGGTCGGCGGCCACCTGATCGATGTTCAACCCGAGCATGAGCTTCTGCGCCTCGTCGGGTTCGGTGGTGGCGACACCGCGATAGTGGTCCACCGCCATGGCGACGAAGCCCTCCCCCGCCAGTCGACCGACGACCTCATGGATGTGCGGCACGAGGCCCCACCACTCCTGGATGACGATGACGGCCGGACCGGAGCCGGATTCCGGTACGGCGATGACGGCAGGGACATCGTCGGCGCCGATGCGCACGGTGGTGGTTGAAGGCATGCGTCGAGTCTAGGAGCCGAAGGTCGGCTTGGTCAGCCGTTGCGCTCGACCTCGATGAGCACAGCGTTCTCGGGGAACAGGCGTGGCGGACGAAGTCCGGCCTGCGCCAGGACCGCACCGCTGAGCTCCACGCCCTCGGCCCACGATGGCTGGGGCCCCTGCAGGGTGCGGGCCGGCTCGCCGAACTGCTGCATCCGCACGCGGTAGACCCCCGCCGGGTCCAGACCCGGGAGCAGCAGGTTCGCGGGCTTGCTGGTTCCCGCGGTGGCCACCTGCGCGTACGCGTAGGCAGCGCGTGAGCCGTCCTGGGCCACGACGCCGTAGACCACGGCCGCAGGGTCGATGTCATCCGCGCGCACGACGCGCCCGGAGTGGAACAGCGCCCTGTTCGCCTTGTAGTAGTCGGCCCACTCTCGCAGGTGCTCGCGCTCACCCGGAGTCGTCGTCGTGATGTCCCACTCGATGCCGGCGTGGCCGAAGAGTGCCGTGACCGCTCGGAACCCGAGGCTGTGCGTGCGAGCGGTGGGGTGCGAGGTGGTCGGCCCGATGTGCGTGCCGAGCAGTTCCGGGGCGACAGCCATGCCGGTCCAGCGCTGGATGCCCTGACGCTCGAGCGCCTCGTTGCTGTCGCTCGTCCAGAACCGATCCGCGTGCTCGACGACACCGAGATCGATGCGACCGCCGCCAGACGAGCAACTCTCGATCTCCAACCCGGGGTGGGCCGCCTTCAACGCATCGACCAGGCGATAGAACGCGAGGGTCTGCTCGCGGACCGCCGCGCGCCCGAGGTGGCCGGGCTCGATGAGCACGCGGTTGTGGTCCCACTTGATGTAGGCGATGTCGTACTCGCTGAGCAGCGCGTTCATGGAGTCGAAGAGGTACTGCCATGCCTCGGGATGGGTGAGGTCCAGCACCTGCTGGAACCGCTGTTCCGGGGGCATGCGGCCGTCCATGTGGAGGATCCAGTCCGGGTGCGCGCGATACAGGTCGGAGTCGACGTTGACCATCTCCGGCTCGAACCACAGGCCGAACTCCATGCCGCGGGACTGCACCCGCGCGATGAGGTCGCCAAGACCCTCGGGCCAGACGTCCGGGTCGACCCACCAGTCGCCGAGACCGGCGTGGTCATCCCGGCGCAGGTGGAACCAGCCATCGTCGAGCACGAAGCGCTCGATGCCGATCTCCTGCGCGACGTCCATGAGGTCGGTGAGACGGCCGAGGTCGTGGTCGAACCAGACCGCCTCCCACACGTTCAGGGTGAGGGGACGCGGCCGGATGTTCGTCGGGTGATGCGGACGCGACCGCTGCCAGTCCACGTAGGCCGCCGTGACGCCGTCGAGTCCGGAGTCGCTGCACGCGGCGGCGACAGCCGGGGCCTCGTACGTCTCCCCCGGCGCCAGGATCACCTCTCCCGGGAGCAGCAGCTCACCCGCACCCATCGAGGTGCGACCGAAGGGAGTGCGCTCGACGAGGTGCCGGGAATTGCCGCTCCACATCAGCCCGACCGCCCAGGCCTCGCCACGGGAAAACGTGGTGCCCTCGGTCAGTGCGATCTCGACGATGGTGGCGTTGTGTCCGGTGCGGCCCTCGCGCTCCTCACGGCTCCAGACGCCGACACCGATAGGACGCCGCTGCGGCTGACGCTCCTTCAGCCAGCGACCCGTGAAGTCCAGAGTCTCGGTCACGCGGTCAGGAACCGGGAGCCAGGTGGTGACGGCATCGACCGTGTAGTCAGTGTCGCCGGTGTTCGTCAGAGCATGCGAGACGAACAGGACACCTGATGGATCGAGGGTCAGTCGCGAGGCGACCTGTAGGCCCGCAGCCTCGTCGTTCGCGGTGACGGTAACCGACTGACCGTCGCGCTGCATGTCCAGGACGACGAACCGCGGAGACCACGCGAGCCCGGAACGGTGGCCCGCGATCGTCGGTGCACCCAGGAACCCGCCGGCCCCCTCACGCCACACGCCCGGGCGCTCAGGGAAGTCGACCTCGCCCCAGGACTGGCCGTCGTCGAGCACGGCGAGCAGGTCGGCCTCGTCACCAAGAGCCGGCAATGCCGGGCCCCAGTAGAGAATCGAGGCGCTGTCATGCTCGAAACCCAGCACGACAGAGGCTCGCTGGGACTCCAGATGGATGATGGCCGGACGGGCGGGGGCGGTCACGAAGTCTCCTGCAGGTGGCGGGGCCGGAACAATGTGCTGGTGCGCATCGAGGTCTAGCGGCGGCGCGTGATCTCGAGGTTCTGCATGGCCATGATCCCGCGGACGCTGCAGTACCCCGCACCGAGGACCGCGATGATCGTGCAGGCAGCCGTGCCGATGGTATGGAATCCCTGGGCCATCGAGACGCCCAGAGCGACCATGCCGAGAACCAAGAAACCGAGGGTCCGCAGGCCCCAGCGCTTGCGACCCGGCCAGATGATCCGCCGCACCCACCCGACGAAGCCGTCGGACTGAGTTGGTTCCGGCCTCACCCCTTGACAGCGCCGGCGGTCAGGCCGCGGACGAAGTACCGCTGCAGGAATAGGAAGATCACGATCGGCAGGATCGCGGTGATGAGGCCGGCCGAGGTGACGAGGTTCCAGCCCTCGCCGCGCTGCCCCATCAACTGAGCGGTCGCGACCGTCACCGGGGCCATGTCGCCGGGGCCGAGGAAGACGAGGGCCACGAGCAGGTCATTCCACACCCACAGGAACTGGAAGATCGCGAAGGCCGCGAGCACCGGGATCGACATGGGCAGCACCAGTCGGTAGAAGATCTGGTAGTCACTGGCACCGTCGATCTTCGCCGACTCGATCACCGAGCGCGGCAACGTGCTCATGTAGGTGCGGAACAGGTAGATCGCCAGGGACATGCCGAAGCCGATGTGGGCCAGCCACACCACCGGGAAGCCGCGCATGCCCAGACCGATGTACACCTTGAGGATCGGCACGAACGCGACGTAGTTCGGCACGACGAGCATGCTCACGATGATGACGAACAGCGTGTCCCGGAACTTGAAGTCCATGAACGTGAACGCATACGCCGCGAAGGCCGCGATCAGGATCGGGATGAAGGTGGCTGGGAGCGCGATCGCGAGGCTGTTCAGGAAGGCCGGGCCAAGCTCGGCGGTGGTCCAGGCCTCGACGTAGTTGGAGGCCGTCCAGCCATAGTCCGCGAAGTTCGTGATGACGGTCCACCAACCGGACTGCTTGGTGGCGTCCTCCTCGCGGAAGGAGGTGAGCAGGACCCCGACGGCCGGGATCATCCACAGAACGCACAGCACGAAGATGATGGTCTTGACGAACCAGTTCGCCTTGCCGACCGACAGGTCGACGTTCTTCTGTGACTTCTTGGGCTTGGCCGGATCCAACTTGGGATCGACGACGACGGGAGCGCTCATCGGTTGGCCTCCTCTTTACGGAACTGCCTCACTTGGAAGACCATGATCGGGATGATCGCGATCATCAGGATGACGACGATCGCGGACGCCATGCCGTAGTTCACGTCGCTGTAGTAGTTCCAGAACTCCATGCCGATCACGCTGGTCTTGAAGTTGCCGCCCGTCATGACGTAGACGATGTCGAAGACCTTCATCACGCCGATGAGCACGGTGATGAAGACCGTGACGATGGTCGGCCAGATCTGCGGGATGACTACACGGAAGAAGGCCTGGCGCTCATTGGCGCCGTCGATGCGGGCCGCCTCGAGGGTCTCCACCGGCACCGCCTTGACCGCGGAGGACAGAAGCACCATGGAGAAGCCGATCTGGGACCACAGCATCATGACCATCAGCAGGATGCTGTTGAAGCGGAGCGTGCTGGTGCCCAGCCACGCGACGGGGTCTCCGCCGAACCCGGTCCAGATGGCGTTGAACAGGCCGACCTGCGGCTGCCCGGACGGCTGGTAGGAGTAGACGAAGCGCCACACAGTCGAGGCGGCGACCGCGCTCACGGCCATCGGCAGGAAGATGACTGTCTTGGCGGCCTTCTCTGATCGCGGGTTCATGCGGTCGACCAGGACTGCGACCGCGAGGCCGAGGACGATGGCCACGAGCGGGACGATGATGATCCACAGAGCCGTGTTGATCAGGGCGTCCTGGAACTTGTTGTTGGTGAACAGGCGGACGTAGTTCTCGATCCCGGTCCACTCCTCGGCCGGGAAGTTCACCTTGGTCTTAAAGCTGTCGATGAGGCTCAGGACAGCCGGGTAGATCAGGTACCCGACGATCGCGAGGAAGGCCGGCAGGATGAGCAGGTAGGGCTTGACCTTGTACTGCGCGTTGCCCGGCAGGAGTTCGGCGATCTTGTTCAGCACCCAGAAGAGCACGAGCGCTGCGGCGATTCCTGCGACCACGGTCAGCAGGGTGTTGAGTACCTGCAGCATCCGACGATCACCCCCTCCACGGGATCGGTGAGCGACAGCTCACGCTCTGGCCCATCTTGTCCAACCGGGCCGGGGTGCGTGGGGCTTTCGGCTCCACGCACCGCCGGCCCGGGCAGGTGGTTCTCGGTGGCTCGAGGTCAGCTGGCGGGCCAGCTGGCGTCGATGTTGGCAACCGTGTCGTCGATCGACTGGTCTCCCGCGATCCACGAGGTCATCTCGGTCCAGAACGTTCCCGCACCGACCTCGGCCGGCATCGCGTCAGAGCCATCGAACAGGAAGTACGAGGCGTCGTAGGCGATGTTCGCGACGTCCTTGGTGATGGCGCCGGGGTAGTTGGCGACATCAAACGTCTTGAACGGAGAGAGGTAGGAGCTGCTCTGAGCGGCCGGGATGCCCACCGAGGGATCGGTCATCAGGTTCAGGACCGTGGCAGCAGCGGGGTTGTCCGTCATGAGGACGGACAGGTCGCCGCCACCCTCGACCGGGGGAGCCTCGCCGGCGGTCACGCCCGGCAGGCCGAACACGCCGACCTGGTTGTCAAGATCAGCCTGGACATCCTCGGGGAAGAATCCGGTGATGAACGAGCCCTGCATGTACATCATGCATGCCGGGTTGGCCGGGTCGGTGAAGAGGCCGAGGCCCGCGTCGCCGAAGCTGGTCGCCGCGATGGCCGCGCGGCCACCGTTCACGTTCTCGTCGGTGAAGAAGAGCTCCTCGAAGTAGTCAGCCGCATTCCGGAACTCCGGCGAGTCGAACTTCACGTCGCCCTTGACCCACGCCTGGTAGCCCTCAACGCCGGCCTGACGCATGACGAGGTTCTCCATCCAGTCGGTGGCCGGCCAGCCGGTCGCACCGCCGGACTCGATGCCGTTGCACCACGGGGTCTGGCCCGCGGCCGCCATCTCGTCGGTCAGGGTGGCGAGCTCATCGAGGGACTGGGGGACGGCGTAGCCGTTCGCCTCCCAGGCCGCCTTCGGGTACCACACGAGACCCTTGACGTTCATGGACGTGAGCAGGCCGTAGAGCTGGCCGTCGGACATGACGCCCGCCTCGAGCTCGCCGGGGACCATGGTGTCCTGCAGAGTCGCGGTGTCAAGCACGCCCTCGAGCGGCTTGACCGCACCGAGGTCGACGAGCTTCTGGATGACGCCCGGCTGCGGGACGATCGCGATGTCGGGGACGTCGCCGGCCTGTGCCTTGGTGATGATCAGCTGATCGATGCCATCGACCTTCTGCCAGTCGACGGTGATGCCCTGCTCGGCCGCGAGGGGCTCGAGGCCGGCCTTGAGGCCGTCCATGACGGGCTGGTCGACGCTGGTCCAGATGGTGACGGTGCCACCCTCGGCCGGAGCGTCGGCGGGCTCCTCAGCAGGAGCCTCCTCGGCCGCCGCCGACTCGGCCGGCGCAGCCTCTTCCGTGGTGTCGCTGTCGCTGCCGCCGCAGGCGGCGAGGACTAGCGCCGCAGAGGCGACAACGGCGGCGAGGCCGATGCCGTTCTTGCGAACGTTCATGTGGTTTCCCTTCCCGATGGGTGAGGTAGGCCCGGGTGGGCGACCTCAGTGATGCACACGCTTTCACCGTGCCTTCGCCGAAAATACGACACACACCGTGGCAATGCAACAGCCCGGGATCTCAGTTCCGTAACGGAATGTGCAAACGCTTGCGGAGTTGATGCAAACGTTACATCGGTGGGGGGATCACCCTGGCACCGGCGACAGCGTGAACCTCCCAGATCCGAGGTTCGGCGAATCCGGCCGCGGCGAAGGCATCCGCCACCGCCGCCGTCACATCGCCGACCCGGTCTACCGGCGTGAGCGCGATGGCGGACCCTCCGAAGCCGCCGCCGGTCATCCGCGCTCCGATGGCCCCCGCCGCCCGGGCCGCGTCGACCGCCACGTCCAACTCAGCGCAGCTGACCTCGAAGTCGTCGCGCAGCGAGGCATGGGAGGCATCCATGAGGGCCCCGAAGCCCACAAGGTCTGCCCGCTCCAGCGCCTCCACGGCCTCCCCCACCCGGGTGATCTCACCGATCACGTGGCGGGCTCGTTTGACCACCTCATTGTCAGCCCCGGCCGCGACGAGTTCGGCGACGGCTTCCTCACGTCCGGGGGCCCGGCGAAGAGTGGGCACGCCCAGCAGCGCCGCTGCCTGTTCGCAGGACGCGCGCCGCGCCGCGTATCCGCCATCGACGAGGGAGTGCGCCGCCCGCGTATCGATGACGAGCAGAGCCAGGCCCCGCTCGTCGAATCCGACCGGCACCTGCCGTGCGACGTCCTCGGCAACGTCGAAGAAGACCGCGTGACCCTCGGTCGCCATCATCGACGCCACCTGGTCCATCGACCCCGTCGGGACACCGACGAACTCGTTCTCAGCCCGCTGCGCGATGCGTGCCAGGTCGCGGGCCCGGTGATGCATGCCCCACCATGCCGACAACGCCGTGACGACCGCGCACTCGACCGCGGCGGATGAGGACAGGCCGGCACCGAGGGGGACATCCCCATCGATCTCGATGGCAAGACCTGGAAGGCCTCGCTTGTCGGAGACAGGTCCGGACAGGGTGAGCTGTGACCACACCGCTCCAGCGACATACGCGGCCCATCCGGACACACAGCCCGGAGCCAGATCCGACCACGCGATGCGCACCTGCTCGCCGGGCACCTGTCGGGACGTGATGACGAGGCCGGCCTCGTCATCGGCCGCGTGAAGACGGGCGGTGACGCCTCGGTCGATCGCGATCGGCAGCACGAGACCACCGTTGTAGTCGGTGTGCTCGCCGATCAGGTTGACGCGACCGGGTGCCCACGCGACGAGCTCGCGATGGGCGTGAGAACTCGCGCTGTCCGGCCCCGTCACGACGTGGACTCGAGCGTCGTGCGGATCCGCTCGGCCGCCTGCTCCGGTGGCACATCGGAGATGAACGCCCCCATGAGCGTCTCCGAGCCGGCCGGCACCTTCAGCTTGTCCGCGGCCCGCCGGTTGGACACCATCCGAAGGAAGAGCCTGCTGTCCCGCGCCTCGGCTTCCGTCGCATGGGCCGGGCGCTGGAACCACCCGCTCATGTAGGGCAGCGAGGCATCGAAGAGCGAGTCCAGCGCCCGGACCAGGAGCGGGTAGAACCTGCAGAAGGACTCCCGCTCCGCCGGGGTCAGATCGGTCAGCGACGACCGATCGGTCACCGGATGGATCTGCACCTCGAACGGCCACCGAGCGGCATAGGGGACGAACGCGATCCAGTGCTCGTCCTGCCACACGATCCGCTCCCCCGATGCGCGCTCCGCCTCGACGAGGTCAGCAAGCAGTGGGGGCCGTCCATCGAGGTCAGCGCGGGCAGCCTGCTCCAGCACTCCGCGTGCCCAAGGCGGAACGTACGGATACGCGTAGATCTGACCGTGTGGGTGATGCAGGGTCACACCGATCTCCGCGCCCCGGTTCTCGAAGACGAAGACGAAGCGCACACCGGGAAGCTCCCCGAGTTCCCGGGTTCGATCGATCCACGCATCCATCACCAGGGACATGTGCGCGGAATCCAGCGACGCGATAGACCCGGTGTGATCGTCGGAGAAGGCCACAACCTCACACCGACCGTAGGCGGGCAGGTCCTCACCCCATGCCGGCACACGGTCGGTGTCGGGGATCTCGGTGCCACCAGATTGGAAGGAGGGGAACCGGTTCTCAAAGACAGCGACTCTGTACGACTCCTCGGGGATCTCCGAGAGCTTTCCAGGACTGCTGGGGCACAGCGGGCACTCCGCCGCACTCGGCAGGAAGATCCGACCCTGGCGATGCCCGGCGATCGCGATCCACTCACCGGTGAGTGCATCGAACCGCATGCGGCCCTGCTCGGTGCTGCCCGGCTCGAGCCCGCGCTCATCGACCGCGGTGCGCTCAGGCAGCGAGTCCTCGTCGTAGTAGCGCAGTTCCCGTCCATCAGACAGACGTGTCGAGGTGATGCGCATCAGGATGCCCCTCCCAGGAAGACGGAACGAGGGTCGGCCACCGCGGGCTGCAGCGTGCCCCGGTCGGTCAGAGCGACAGGCACTGGGTTGCCGATCCACCCGCCGAATCCTCCATCGGCGTCGACGTCGACGAAGGCCATCAGGTTCAGCGTGCCCTGACGATCGCGCACGATGCGACCCGCATAGTTGCCGATGAGATCGATCGGCTCGGCGCGATCGATGTGGAAGGGACCCGAGGGCGAGTCGGCCGGAGCCGTCCAGGTTCCCGTCATCTGGGGCAGTCCGGGCGCATGCACATCGCTGCCCGTGAGACAGAAGACGACGACGAAACGCTCGGACTCCTCGACGATCTGCAGCACCTCGAGCTGGGCGAGGCCCACGTGCTCGGCCAGCGGCGGCTCGATCGTCCAGCTCGTCAGGTCAGCGGACACAGCCGTGGCGATGCAGCCGCGCTGACCCTCCGGGCCCGTGGCGGACTGCGCCGTCACGCTCTCGGACTACGAGGGCTACGCGGGCGAGGCGATGGTACCTTTCACCGCGCGGAAAGCGCCGGTGCGCATCCGCTTCGCCACCGACCTCGCGACACCATCTCCGGCGTTCGCGGTGGCGCGCCTGCACGGCAGTTGGACCCGCGGCCTCATCAAAGTCAAAGGCGGGCGCGGACTCATCGACACGAACTGACCCTGCCATAGCACCCACGTGCT
>JAUHZW010000329.1 GCA_030425745.1 Actinomycetes bacterium | reverse complement strand
GGCCAGATCGGTGAGCCGTTGATAGGCGTTGAGCGCGCCGCGCACCTGGCTCTGCCGGCGGGCGAACGACGGTGGGTCGACCACCACGATGTCGAACCGCTCCGAGGAACGGGCCAGACGGGCCATCTCGTCGAAGGCATCGCCGACGAGCAGTTCATGGCGGCAAGCGGCGACGGCGTCGCGATCGAGGTTGAGCGCCATGTTGCGCCGGGCCGCCTCGAGCGTCGGGCGCGAACTGTCGATGCTGACCACCCGCTGCGCACCGCCGGCCGCGGCGTGGACGCTGAACCCGCCCGTGGCGGCGAACACGTCGAGCACCGCCCGTCCGGCGGCGCGGGCGCCGACCCGCAGCCGGTTGGCGCGCTGGTCGAGGAAGTGGCCGGTCTTCTGGCCACGGCGGACGTCGGCGGCGAACCGCAGCCCGCCCTCCTGGAACTCGACCGGTCCGTCCGGGACGGTGCCGACGATCACGGCACCGTCCAGCTCGGCCAGTACCCCCACGGCCGCGGCGAGGGCGCAACGCAGCACGACGCCGCGACACCCGGTGGCATCGACCAGGCCCGCACGCTGCTCGAGAACACCGTCGAGCCGGCCCGGGTCGTCGTCGGGAAGGCGTTTCCGATCTACGACGACCTCGTGCGCATGGCCAAGCCATTAACCCTGCGTCTGCCTATGGTCGACGGTCACGGCAACTTCGGTTCCCTCGACGACGGGCCGGCGGCAATGCGTTACACCGAGGCACGCTTGGCGACCCCGGCCCTGGACATGACGGCCGGCCTCGACGAGGACGTCGTCGACTTCGTCCCCAACTACGACGGCCGCGAGTCCGAGCCGATCGTCCTGCCGTCCGCCATCCCCAACCTGCTCGTCAACGGAGGCACAGGCATCGCCGTGGGCATGGCGACGACGCTCGTGCCGCACAACCTCGGAGAGGTGCTGAACGGTGCTCGGCACCTGCTCGAGCACCCCGACGCCAGCCTGGCCGAGATCATGACCCTCATCCCGGGTCCGGACCTCCCCGCCGGCGGGGTCATCGTCGGGCTCGACGGTGTGCGCGATGCCTACGAGACCGGTCGCGGCAGCTTCCGGGTCCGTGCCCGCACCCGGGTCGAGCAGCTCACTCCCCGTCGCCGTGGCATCGTCGTCACCGAACTGCCCCACAATGTCGGTCCTGAACGGGTCATCGATCGCATCAAGGATGCGGTGCAGTCCAAGAAGCTGCAGGGCATCTCCGATGTCGTCGACCTCACCGACGGGGAGTCCGGCCTCCAGCTCGTCATCGAGATCAAGAACGGCTTCCATCCTGAGGCGGTGCTCGAGCACCTCTACCGGCTCACGCCGATGGAGGACACCGTGAACATCAACGCGGTCGCCCTCGTCGAAGGCCAGCCACGCACCCTCGGCCTGGTCGAGATGCTCCGGGTCTGGATCGAGCACCGGTTGGAGGTCGTGCGACGCCGCAGTGAGTTCCGGCGCACCAAGGCGCAGGACCGCCTGCACCTCGTCGACGGACTCATGATCGCCATCCTCGACATCGACGAGGTCATCCAGCTGATCCGCGACTCCGATGACGCAGCGAGCGCCCGCGAACGACTCATGAGTGTGTTCGACCTGAGCGAGGTCCAGGCGAACTACATCCTCGACATGCCCCTGCGTCGGCTCACCAAGTTCTCCCGCATCGAGTTGGAGAAGGAGGCCGACGAACTGCGCCGCGACATCGAAGCCCTCACCCGGATCCTCGAGGACGAGGCTGAGTTGCGAGCCGCCGTGGCCGCAGAGATCACCGCGACCGCGAAGGCCCATGCGACCCCCCGCCGCACCCTGCTCATGGAGGGCGCCGCATCGACCGCG
>JAUHZW010000047.1 GCA_030425745.1 Actinomycetes bacterium | reverse complement strand
GGTGATCAGATCGGACCGGCTCCGGACGAGTGGGAGCTGTACAACACCAGCCGCGACCCGCTGGAGCTGGACAACCTCTACGGCAAGCCGTCGGCGGGGCCGCAGCTGGCGATCCTGCTGAAGGAGCTGAACGTCCAGAACGCGACCAAGCGCCGCCAGCCGGTCGGTCAGCCGTGGGCCGATGGCTCTGCGGTGCAGATCGGCTTCGACCCCACCCTGCCGGTTCCCGCGGAGCGGCTGCCCTAGTCCCGCGAGTGGTCACTGGCCGTCCGAGTGGTCACTGGCCGTCCGAGTGGTCACTGGCCGTCCGAGTGGTCACTCCGCGTCCATCTCCTCCAGCGTGATCCCCCGTGTCTCCTTCAACCGCCACAGGATCGGCAGCGCGACCAGGGACGCGACGACGAGCAGGATCGCCGGCGCGACCGGAGAGTCGAACACCGAGATGAGCCAGGCCGCCGTCAGCGGAGCCAGACCGCCAAGCACCGCATTGCCGAGGTTGTAGCCGGTCGCCAGTGCCGAGTACCGGGCCCGGGACGGGAACTGCTCCCCGATCGCCGCCACCACCGGGCCGCCGTACGCCATCAGGAGGCCGAGCAGCAGCGCCCCGGCGATCACCACGATGAGCACCGGCTCGTGGGTCATCAACCACAGCAACGGGCCGCTCAGGAGAACGAAGCCACCGGCCGCGGCCATCATCACCGGCCGTCGTCCATAGCGATCCGACAGCCGACCGAAGAACGGGGTGAGGAAGGCATAGGCGATGGTCATCCCGGTCGTGACCCACATGGCGGTGTCGCTCTGGATGTCGGAGTACGTGTCGAGGATCGTGGGGCCGAAGCCGAGGACTACGTAGTACAGGATGCCGCCGTATCCGGCGAGGAAGGCGGAGATGAGCACCGGGCCCGGCAGGTGGCGCAGGGCGTAGCGCAGCGGGGCCTTCGGGACGTCGTCCGCCTTCTCCTCCGCCTCGAAGGCCTGGGTCTCGTCCATGTTGCGACGCATGACCAGGGCGAACAGGCCGAGTGCCCCACCGACCAGGTAGCAGGCACGCCACCCCCAGTCGGCCATCTGGGCATCGGACAACAGAGTCATCAGGAGGGCGACGAGGCCGGAGGCGAGCAGGATGCCGATACCCGAGGTGAGCACGGCGGACGACGCCAGGAATCCCCGACGTGACGGCGGGGCCTGCTCGACCAGCTGCACGACGGTGCCGGAGTACTCACCGCCCGCGGAGAACCCCTGCAGCATCCGCATGACGGTGAAGATGATCGGCGCCGCGATCCCGATCGCCGCGTACGTGGGCAGGAAGGCGGTGAGGCCCATCGGCACGGTCATCATCAGGATGGACAGCACGAGTGCCTTCTTGCGCCCGAGGCGGTCGCCGATGCTGCCGAAGAATGCCCCGCCGAACACCCGCAGGAAGGACCCCGCGGCGAAGACCCCGAGGCTCGCGATCATCGCGGTCAGGGCATCGTCGGACGGGAAGATCAGTGGCGCCATGACCGGCACCAGGTACAGGTACAGGCCGTAGTCGAACCACTCCACGACGGTGCCGGCCGAGCCGTAGATGACACTGTTGCGCGCTCGACGCCGCTCCGCGGGAGTCGGGGCCGCGGCGACCGCCGAGGTCATGAAGCGGTACGCAGACCTCGGGTGCGCTGCATGCCCTCACCCTCCCACCATCCGAACGTGATCCGAACATCCGGCTGTCCCATGACCGTCGCAACACTGTCGGGGTCCGATGTCATAGTGGAGGCATGCACATCAAGCCGGTCGTCGCCCTCATCGCGACGGTCTCGTTGATCGGCCTGTCCGGCGCGCTCGCTGCACCGGCGCTGGCGGTGCCCTCGGCCGCACCGGGGGCCGCGCTGACCGCCAAGGCCGGCACCGCGGTCGCCATCACCGTCGACGGCGAGCCGCTCGTGCGCGTCGACCGCAACCCGGAGTTCTTCGTCACGGTGACCGGGCTCGACGACCGGACCCGGGCTCGGGTCAATTTCGGTGACGGCACCGAGACGGTCAAGGCCAAGGGCACCTGCTCGGTCGCCAAGGCCAAGCGCACTCCCGACCGGTGCGGCATCCGCGTGCGCCATGTGTACGACGACGCCGGGCAGTTCACCATCACCGCCGTGGCCGGCAAGGAGCGGGTCAGCGAGCAGGTCACGATCGCCGCGAAGCCGCAGCCGTGGCGTCCGACGGCCGGTCAGCAGTTCACGTCCTGGAAGCCGCTCGGGTCCCAGGCGACCTACACGCCTTGCCAGACGGTCCGGTGGTACTTCGACACCACCGGCCAGCCGGCTGACCGTTCCGGAATGCGCGATGACATCCTAGCGTCGCTGAGCCAGCTATCCGGCCTCACCAAGCTCACGTTCACCGAGACCGACGATCCGAGGAAGGCCGATCTCACGTTCTCGTGGCGAGATCTCGCCGAGCTCGGCTACGGGGAGGCGTCCGGGGTGGGTGGTTTCCGCGGCCCGAGCAACGGCTGGGTCGCGTTCAGTCCCACAAATGTGTGGACGGAGGACTACTGGGCGGGCGACCAGCCGAAGACGAGGCGCTGGCAGGAGGGCGACTGGATCTACACCCTCACCATCAACGGCCGGCAGACCCTGGTGACCCACGAGATCATGCACGCGATGGGGTTCGCCCACGTGGAGGACTTCACCAGCATCATGTATCCGCAGAGCATCGGCAACGGCGCCGGCCAGCTCAGTTCAGGCGACCTGGAGGGCCTCGCCGCGATGTACGGATCGATGCCCTGCCCCCTCATCCCCGACTGACCGATCCGCACCGCCGGACCGCCCGGAGCCCCGTCACTTTCTCCTGCTACTTTCCGTTCACCCTGAGTACTCCGCCGCCCGGGTTCCCGGCTCAGACGTGCCCGGTCGGCCCCGACGATGAAAGCTCGAGACGCGACAGGCCCGTGACGACTCCCTCCCCTGACGGACACCGGATCGACGACCTCGTCGACAACATGTTCCGCGACGTCCTCACCGAGGAGGAGCGGGCCGAGCTCGTGGCCCGCATCCGGACGTGGGAGGTCGAGAACCCGGGCCTGAGCCCGAGCCAGCGGATCTCGGCGTGGATCGACATCGCGTACGACTACCAGGCCGGACGCTGACCCTCGCTCGGCACCCGCGCGTCAGGCCACCCGAACGGGCAGGCCGAACGTCGTGTGCACCCCTGGCGAGAAGAGCGGTCGAAGGCTGGGCATGCCCTCGACGGCGAAACCCGCCCTGGCCACGAGGTCCTGATCCAGATCCAGTAGCTCGGCTGTGTGCAGCGGCCACGGCTCATGCTCGTTGGGCGTCCACCAGGTCTGGCCTGCAGCGGCCGAATGCAGCCCCCACCGCGCAGTCAGGAACACCTCGAGATCGGTGGGCTCGATCACCTCTGCAGTGCGTGCTGTCATGCGCAGGTGGCCTCCCCCGCGCGGGTAGCGCCGGTCAGAGCGCCACGCCCACCGATCGCCGCGCTGGTGAACACGCATGTGAGCCCACGTGTACGGCAGGCGGTAGCCCCACCGCGCCGCCATGGCCGTGATCCACCGAGAGGCCTCGAGGCTCCGAAACACAACGCCGTGACGTCCTTGGTCGTCGACCGAGTACAACCGGACATTGCACTCCAGGAAGGTACCGAGGTAGGGGGTCGGGTGCCGGCGCCCCAGGCCTGCGTCCACCATCCGGAACGGAATGAGACCCACGTAGGCCGACCCGTCGAAGAGATCAGGGTGGACGCCGGGTGGCAGGTGGGGGGCAACATCGTGTGGATCCACCTCCCAGTGGAGGAAGAACAGCGACCGCCATGCCTGGTCGAAGGGCGCCGGTCCGGAGAGGGCGGGGGCGAGAGGGGACACCCCGCCGTAGCGGGACGAGACATCGCGCATGCCGGGCATCACGGGCGGATGGCGCACGCCGGAGTCGACCCGGGCAGGCGGTACCGGTTGCGTGCGATGGTCCGGTAGGCGACATCCGCCAGGCGGCGGAGAACCGGGGCATCCCCCACAGCGCCGACCCACGGCCAAGGACGTGGAGCTGTGCGCAGCATGGCCGTCACCGCCCGGCTGCCCGATGACACCGAACCATCATCGTCGACGAACTGCACGGCTTCGGCGCACTGCTCAACAGTGAGGCCGAGAGCACCGAGCTCCAGGGTCTGCCACGGCTCGATCCGAGCCTCGGGTCGGATGCGACGGCGAGCCAGATTCACGCAGGCCGTGCAGAACCCGCAGTCGCCGTCGAACACCAGCAGGGGAGGCACGACATCAGACTACGCCGGGTCCTGCGCTCTCACCCGTGGTCGCCGCACGACCCGTGACAGCGGCACCAGCAGCAGCGCGGCGACCACGGTGACGGCGACGCCCCAGGCGACCCCCTGCGATTCGGCGATCAGGCCCACTGCCACGGGTGCGACGAGGAAACCGGCTCGCGAGAGCCACGACACGACCGCGATCGCCGTCGCCGGGCGCAGGCCCGGCACGTGGGCGGCGGCGTTGATGGCCGCCGGGAAGAGTGGGGCGACCCCGAATCCGACGATGAGCGACGCCACCAGGTACGGCACGACTCCCCCCACCACCAGGGCCGCTCCGAGAACCACTGCGCTCGCCGCCATGCCCCAGGCCACGACCCGTGCCGGTCCGAGGGCGTCGACGATCCGGTCGGCCGTGAATCGGCCCAGCGTCATGCCGACGGTGAAGGCCACGAGGCCGAGGGACACCACGCCACCGGTGGCGCCGAGGTCGGTGAGGTAGATCGAACTCCATCGGGCCGGGATGTCCTCGATCATCACGGCCAGGAAGATGAAGGCGCCCAGCAGGGCAGCGCGGCGCCCTGGCGCCCCACGCCACCATGGCCGCGGATCGGTACCCACCTGCGGGGCCGGCTCGCCATCCGTGTCGTCGACGACCGCCATGTCGGACGCTCCCACAGGTTCGAGGTGCGTCTCAGGGTCCGGGCCAGGCAGCAGCCAGCGCCAGGCGATGAGCGCAGCAGCCATGAGCACGGCGGCGAGGACGATCAGGTACGAGCCGAGTGCAAGCCCGAGAGCTGCTGAGACTGCCGCCAGCGAGCTGCCCGCGACGGTTCCGAGCGACCACCAGCCGTGGAACGAGTTGAGGATCGAGCGCCCGTAGGCCTTCTCCACGCGGATGCTGTGGGCGTTCATCGCAGCATCCATGACCGCGTCGAACCCGAAGATCCAGAACAGCGTGATTCCCAGGGCCACCGCAGTGGACTCGAAGGCGATGAGTGTCGTCACCGGGGCCATGAGCAGGAACCCGACGACGGCCACGCGGCCGCTTCCCCAGCGAGCGGCGAGGGGCCCGGCGAGGAGCCCGAGGGTGAGCCCTCCGACGGCCCCCATCGACAGCACGACGCCCAGAACAGCGTCGTCAAGGCCGGCATCGGTCTGGATCTCAGCAAGCCGCGCGATCCAGGCGGCAGGCAGCAGGCCGTTGATCGCGAACAGGACGGCGACGGCCACGCGGGCCCGTGATGGAGTCGTCGCCATGGGCGCATCCTGCCCCAGCGGCCGGGCTACCGTTCACGCATGCACCGGATCTTCACCACGCCTGTCGCCTCGGTCTATCCGGCCTACGTCAACAAGGTCGAGCGGAAGGGGCGCACGGTCGAGGAGCTCAACGAGGTCATCCGCTGGCTCGTGCAGATCGACCAGCCGACCCTCGAGGCCTTCCTCGCTGACGAGACCACGTTCGCCGACTTCTTCGACGAGACCGCCCTGAACCCGCATGCCGAGCTGATCACCGGCAGTGTGTGCGGGGTGAAGGTCCAGGAGGTCGAGGACCCTCTCATGCGCAGGATCCGCTATCTCGACAAGCTCGTCGATGAACTGGCCAAGGGCCGGCCGATGGAGAAGGTCCTGCGCGGGCCCGTCGCATGAGACCGCCGATGCATGACCACATGGTTCGGCCCCGACAGTGCTGACTGTCGGGGCCGAACCTTCTGGAAGGAGAAGGAGGAAGGTCTACGGGGCGGTGACGTTCACCTCGAACTGGATGATCACGTTGGACGCGCCACCCTCGTCGGCCGGGGCCGTCGGGTCGATCACCGTGATGGTCGCGGTGCCGGCGGACTTGGCCACCAGGCCGGGACCGTAGGTGGCGTCACCGTCCGTGCCCCCCTGGACCGCCTCCACGACGGCCGGATCGCTGGACTCGATCATGGAGCCGTCCGGGATGTCAGAGAAGGTCGCAGTCTGATCGACGACCATGTCGACCGTGGTGTCGTTGGCATCCTGACCGATGGAGATCGGGGACCACGTTCCGGGGTTGTCGCCGACGATGGACGCCGAGGCTGAGGCCTCAGCAGCGGAACCGGAGTCGCCCGAGCTGCAGGCCGCGAGGCCGAATCCGCCGAGGGCGATGACACCGGCGAGGACGAGTGCTGACGTGCGCTTCATGGGGTTCTCCCTTCGTGTCGGCCGGATGGCCGTCGTTCACAAACGAGAGGATTCCCCGGTGACAACCGGCCTAAACCTGATGCCGCGAACTTTTCTCAGCGGGTGCGTGACCGGGGGCGCCCGGACCGACGACCACCGGACCCACCGCGACGAGCCGGGGCGCCGCCCGGCCGGCGTCGAGGCGGGGTCGCCGGCGCGGCCGGGGGCACGAACTCCACCGTGGGTGCCTGCGGGCCGACGATCGAGGTGATGACGACATCACCGGGCGTGACCTGATGATGCGTCGCGCTGATGGAGGCGAGCTTCATCATCTTGTTCACCTCACGGCGCTGCTCGGGCATGTTGACCGTGACCACGGTGCCCGTCGCTCCCGCGCGAGCGGTGCGTCCCGAGCGGTGCAGGTACGCCTTGTGCTCGGTCGGCGGGTCCACATGGACCACGAGCGCGACGTCATCGACATGAATGCCGCGGGCCGCAACATCGGTGGCCACGAGAACCCGGGCATCACCCGAGGAGAAGGCGTCGAGGTTGCGGCGGCGCGCGGCCTGCGACAGGTTGCCGTGGAGATCCACGGCCGGCACACCGGAGGCGACGAGCTGCTTGGCGAGCTTCTTCGCCCCGTGCTTGGTGCGGGTGAAGGCGATGGTGCGGCCCTCTCCCCCGACGAGTTCGCGCACGACAGCCGGCTTGTCGCCCGACCTCACCTCGACGAGGTAGTGCGTCATGTCCGGGACGTGGGACGAGGCATCGTCCACCGAGTGCTGGACCGGATCGGTCAGGTAGCGACGGACGAGAACGTCGACGCTCCGGTCCATCGTCGCGGAGAACAGGAGACGCTGGCCATCACGGGGCGTGGCGTCCAGGATGCGTCGGACCGGCGGCAGGAAGCCGAGGTCGCACATGTGGTCTGCCTCATCGAGGACGGTGATCTCGACCTCAGAGAGGTCGACGAAGCCCTGCTTGATGAGGTCCTCCAGGCGGCCGGGGGTGGCCACGGCGATGTCGACGCCGCGTTCGAGGGACTGGACCTGGGGCCCCTGCTTCACCCCGCCCACGATCTGGACGGTGCGCAGGCCCATGGCCTTGGCCAGCGGGGTGAGGGTCTCCAGGACCTGGGTCGCGAGCTCACGGGTCGGGACGAGCACGACGGCGCGCGGGCGCAGCGGCTGCCGGCGGCCGCCGGCAAGGCGGGCCACGACGGGCAGGCTGAAGGCGAGGGTCTTGCCGCTGCCGGTGCGGCCACGGCCCAGTACGTCACGTCCCGCGAGCGAGTCGCGAAGAGTGGCGGTCTGGATGGGGAACGGGGACGAGATGCCCTGAGCTGTCAGGGTCGAGACGAGGGCCTCCGGCACGCCGAGGTCGGCGAATCCGGGCACGGCGATGTCCATGGATGGTGCAGTGTTCACGGGTGTTCCTTCGATGCTGGTGAGCGGGTGGCCGATACTGCGGCCCGATCGCGCGCTACCGCAATGGGGAGACTGATGGTTCAGTCGGACAGACGACCTCGAAGCTCCGGTCGGAGTCTTCGGTCACCACAAGGATACCCCGGGAATCACCGACTCCCGACCACGACCGGCTACGAGGTGAACAGGCCCGCGTAGGCGTTCAGGGCCGGCTGCCCGCCGAGGTGCGCGTAGAGCACGGTGGAGTCCGCCGGGATGTCCGCGGATGAGACCAGGTCTATGAGGCCGGCCATGGACTTGCCCTCATAGACCGGGTCGAGGATCACGCCTTCGAGGGAGCCCACCAGACGCATCGCGTCGAGGGTGCTGTCCACGGGTATCCCGTAGTAGTCACCGGCCCAGCCCTCCAACACAGTGATCTCGTCGTCGCGCAGGTCGCGACCCAACTCGATGAGGTCGGCGGTGTGCCGGGCGATGCGGGCCACCTGGTCCCGGGTCTTCTGCAGGGTTGCCGAGGCATCGATACCGATGACCCGGCGAGGGCGATCCTGACCGGCGAAGCCGGCGATCATCCCGGCGTGTGTGGACCCGGTGACCGTGCAGACCACGATCGTGTCGAAGAACACCCCGAGGTCCTTCTCCTGCTGCTCGACCTCGTAGGCCCAGTTCGCGAACCCGAGCCCACCGAGCCGGTGCTCACTGGCCCCGGCCGGGATGCCGTACGGCGTGCCACCTCGGGCCTCGACATCGGCCAGAGCCTGCTGCCAGGAGTCCCGGATCCCGATGTCGAATCCGGACGAGTCCAGGCGGATCTCCGCGCCCATGATGCGCGACAGCATGATGTTGCCGACGCGATCGTTGGTGACGTCGGGCCAGTCGACCCACTTCTCCTGGACCAGCAATGCCTTCATCCCGAGCTTGGCCGCGAGCGCGGCGACCTGCCGGGTGTGGTTGGACTGGTAGCCGCCGATCGACACCAGGGTGTCGGCTCCCGACTCGAGGATGTCCGGGACGATGTACTCGAGCTTGCGGATCTTGTTGCCGCCATACGCCAGACCACTGCTCACGTCCTCGCGCTTGGCCCAGATGGATGCCCCGCCGAGGTGATCGGACAGCCGATCCAGCCGATGCACCGGCGATGGGCCGAACATGAGCGGGTAGCGGGGAAAGTCCTGCAGGGCCATGGGTGCTCCTCGTGGGCTGCCAGCGACGCCTGTGCGTCGTCAGGACAGCATTCCACCCGCCATGGGTTCAGCGCGGAGAGACACTCACTCGCGCAGGTCAGGAGCGCAGGGCGGGCGGAAGGAGGTCCGGATCGCCCTCGACACACCGCCTGCGGATCTCCTGCAGTTCCGGGCCGGGATCAAGGCCATGGTCGTGGCGCAGGGCCGCGGATGCCGTGTCGAAGACCATGAGGGCCTCTGCGGTGCGTCCGTTCGCGACGAGCGCTCGCATGAGCAGCGCATAGCCTCGTTCACGGAAGGGATGACGCGCCACCAGTTCGCGGGCAGCAGCCACTGACTCGGCGACGTCGTGGGAGTCCTGCGCCACCTCCAGACGCCACTCCACGAGATCCTGATGCAGGTGATCGGCCAGCTCGGCGACCCGCGAGCGCCGGGCCACCAGGTCCGGCTCCTGGACCTCCGGAAAGGCCGGCCCCCGCACGAGGTCGACGGCCGCCTGCGCGTCATCGATGGCCCCCCTCACGTCGGACACCCGATGCTTCGCCGCGGCCGACTGGACAAGGGTCGTGAACTGAACGACGTCCACGCTGTCAGAAGGAACGTTGAGCACGTAGCCGTCGTCCCGATGGTGGATGACCTCCTGACCGAGCCAACGGCGCAGATGGCTGACGTGCACCTGCAGGGTGTTGCGGACCGTGTGGGGCGGCGAATCACCCCACAGCGCCTGCACGATCGACTCGCGGCTCACGACCTGCCCTGGCCAGCCGGCCAAGGTCGCCAGCAGGCGGCCGACCTGACGGGTCGGAGGCGGGCTGAGGTCCTCTCCGACCCGGGCCACGACCGGCCCAAGGACGCCAACCGAGAACGGTGCTCCTTCAGCAGTGATATCGACCGTCGGCATGATCCCCCACCCCCATGGCGCGGGCTCCCCTCGCCTGCCTGCGCCGTTGTTTGAAGTATGGGGGTCGCCGGTTCAGGACGCCATCAGTGTGGCGACAGCAACGCGAAACACGCTGCCATCACCCGGTCATGTCCCCGTCTGCCCGGGCCTCTGAATCGGCATCGAGGCGGCTGCCGACCAGGACGGCGGTCACGAGGATCAGCATTCCCAGCGTGAAGATGATGTTCTGAGAAGCGGGCTCAAGTCCGTTGTACTTGCTGTTGAGGTACATGATGAACCAGTTGCCGCCGACCACCATGAACCCGAACATGAACACGGTGAGCCCGAGGATTCCACCGAGGTAGGTCCACCTCTGGGCCCCCGCCCATGCGGCGGACGTACTGCTGCGGCGCAGGCCCAGGATGCCGGCGATCAGCAGGACGATGCCGGTGAGCGTCTCCATGGTCATGATTCCGATGTAGCTGATGGCCTGGAACCACGTGGCGTCGATGAACCGCCACTCGAAGCCGCTGTCGGCCGGTACACCGTCACCGGAGAGAACGCCCTGGACGAATGGCCAGTTGCTGGCATTCGGGTTGGTCGGGTTGGTGATGTTGTCGAAGCCGACGACGAGGTAGTAGCTCGCGACCATGAGCACGAAGATGCTCGTGACCACCCGCGCCGTGCGCCAGACCGTCCACGCTGTCATTGACTGCCCCTTTCCGGCTGCCTCCTGCACTCTTCCCGCGGGAACCTACTCTCCCCACGGTGCGTCCACCTGTGAGTTAGCCTGAAGAGACTGTCCGGTGACCCGACCCGTGAGGATTCAGATGCGTACCGCCCTGCTGGCCGTCGTGGCCGCAGCCACCCTGACCGTCGGTATCGCCGCCCCAGCGCAGGCCGCACCGGTCACCCGCGACCAGTACCTCGCCACCATGACGAAGGCGGCAGCCTCCTTCGAGAAGCAGATGAAGGGCAAGACGCTGCGACACACCAGCGACATCGACTTCATGCTGAAGGCCACGACCACCCTCGTGGTGAATCCCGACGACTCGCTCATCTTCGACGTCGACTCGATCGGAACCAAGGCCCGCGTCATCTGCGTGGCCGAGGACCGCTGCTGGATCAGGCGTGCGGGCGCGGCCACGTTCAACCCTCTGCCGGACGGTGCCGTGCAGGTGACCCGCGACGGATCCCCCGGCGATCAGATCGACACCGACGACCTCCCCGCTGACGCGTCGTACGACATCGACGGCAGGACCTTCACCATCGAGGCCTCGACAGACGGACAGCAGGCCACCGCACGCCAGACGTTCACGAACCGCACCTACCGGTATGCCATCGGTGTCGAGAGCGAGGGCCTCCAGGGGTCCATGTCGGGCATGACGAAGGTGCTGCCCAAGAAGGCACGGATCAGCGCACCTCCGGCCCGGAAGATCGGCTCCGTCGACCGCGACTTCTCCGTCACGCTCAACGCCACGACGGGCTCCTACTCGGCCCAGGACGGCACGACCTCACGCATCTCCACCCGCTGGCGGCTCTCGGACTGAGCCCCCATGAGGGGCTGCAGGCGCCTATCGTTGATCTGGACGTCGACGAGGGGATGACCGATGCGCAGGGATGTGGCGTTCGTCTACGTCCGCGACCTCATCGAACGGATGACCGGCAGCCGGCCCGATCCGGATCATGACGGTGACCTCCCCGTCCACCTGCACGGAGCCCAGTTCTTCGTCCGCGTGGTCGGCTCGGACACCCCGTGGGTCCAGGTGTTCAGTGTGGCCGTCGCCGATGTCGAGTCCTCTGCGACGCTCCTGGGAATGCTCAACGAGATCAACGGGCACATCCACTTCGCCCGCGCCTTCCATGTCGGCTCGCAGGTGATCATCGAGGACGAGCTGTGGGCCGAGGACGTCACGCCGGCCAACTTCGTCTACGCATGCCAGAACGTGGCTGCAGCAACCGATGCCTTCGCTCCGCGAATCATCAAGGCCGTCGGGGGTCGTCCGCTGTTCCACGAGTCCAAGTCCGAGGCCTACCAGCAGACCGAGCTTCCGCTCGGGCCGCTCGGGAATCGCGCGATGCCGGACCCGCCGGATCCCACACCGGCCCCCACTCGCCGGGAGGCCAGCCCGTACCTGTAGGCAGCCGGGCCGAGCAGACGGGTGGTCAGCGGGTGACACCCTCGGCGATG
>JAUHZW010000046.1 GCA_030425745.1 Actinomycetes bacterium | reverse complement strand
CGGCGATCTCGGAGTGGTCGGCGCTCGAGAGCGAAAGCAGCCCCACCTCCTCGTAGCCGGTCTTCTCCAGCCCGTTCTCGACGATGTCGGCGATGCCGGTGATGCTGCGCTCGCGGACGGGCCGGGTGATCATCCCGGCCTGGCAGAAGCGACAGCCCCGGGTGCAGCCCCGGAAGATCTCGACGCTCATGCGCTCGTGGACCGTCTCGGCGAGCGGCACGAGGGGCTTGCGGGGGTAGGACCACTCATCGAGATCCATCAGCGTGTGCTTGCTGACCCGCCACGGAGCCTCGGGCCGGTTCGGGGCGACCCGCTGGATCCGGCCGTCGGGCAGGTAATCGACGTCGTAGAACTGCGGCACGTAGATCGAGCCGGTGCGAGCGAGCTCGATCAGGAGGCCCTCGCGGCCGCCCGGACGCCCGGCGGCCTTCCAGTCGCGCAGGATGTCGGTGATCAGGAGCACCGCCTCCTCTCCATCGCCCATGACGGCGATGTCGATGAAGTCCGCGATGGGCTCGGGATTGAAGGCCGCATGACCACCGGCGACGACGATCGGATGCGTCTCGTCCCGATCGGCGGCCGCCAACGGGATGCCGGCGAGGTCCAGGGCCGTCAGCATGTTGGTGTAACCGAGCTCGGTGCTGAAGGACAGCCCGAGCACGTCGAAGTCGCCTACGGGGCGGTGCGCATCAACGGTGAACTGAGGGACGTCGTTCTCACGCATCAGCTTCTCGAGATCCGGCCACACGGCGTACGTCCGCTCGGCCAGGGCGTCATCGCGCTCGTTGAGCACCTCGTAGAGGATCTGAACGCCCTGGTTGGGGGCGCCGACCTCGTACGCGTCCGGGTACATCAGCGCCCAGTGGACGTCAACGGAGTCCCACGGCTTGGTCACGGCGTTGACCTCGCCGCCCACGTACTGGATGGGCTTGGTCACGAACGGAAGGAGCCGCTCCAGGCGGTCGAACATGCTGGTACCGGGGGAAGTCACCCGACGAGGATACCTGTGGATCCTCGCTCCCGCTGTCGGCCGCCGCCGCACTCCGATGAGGTGTCAGGCGCCGGCCCGCACCGCATGCAGCCGCACGTTCTGGAGCAGGCCGACCGCGACCCACGTCGCCATCATCGATGTGCCTCCAGCGGAGACCAGCGGCAACGGAATACCCGTGATGGGCATGATGCCCAGGGACATGCCGATGTTCTCGAACATCTGGAAGGCCAGCCACGCGACGATCCCCGTCGCGACGAGGCGTCCGAACATGTCATCTGCCCGGAAGGCGATCATGACGGCCCGCCACAGGATGATGGCCAGCAGAGCGATCAGCACCGCGCTGCCGATGAAGCCGAGCTCCTCCCCCACCACGGTGTAGATGAAGTCACTCTCGTTGACCGGCACGAACTTGCCCTGAGTCTGTGGTCCTTCGAACAGGCCGTAGCCGGTCCATCCGCCGCCGCCGATGGCGATCCGGGCCTGGTTGGCGTTGTACGCCGCGCTGGTGACGTCCTCCGTGGGATTGATGAACGACGTGAGCCGCTGGACCTGGTACTCCTTCAGCAGGCCGAGCTGGATGGCGAGCAGGACTCCCACCACCGCACCGCCGATGAGGCCGATGACCCATCTGGTCCGTGCTCCCGAGACTGCGATGATCGACAGTGCGACGGAACCGAGGATCAGAACGGTGCCCGTGTCGTTCTGCACCAGGATGATGAGGATCGGCAGGACAGCCACTCCGAACGCCATCAGCACGTCTCGGTCGCGGGGCTCGCTCTCGATGTCGCGCTTCTCGGACAGAAGCACCGCCATCATCAGGATGACGGCCACCTTGGCGAACTCCGACGGCTGCAGGGTCAGGCCACCGGGCAGATCGATCCAGGCCCTCGCACCGGCGATGGTCGTGCCCAGACCCGGGAGGAACGGCATGAGCAGCAGGAAGACCGACGCCCCGTAGATGAACGGCGTGTAGGCACGCAGCCACCGGTAGTCGAGTCGGGACGCCACCCAACCCAGCGCGATGCCCACGACGACGTTGATGAGGTGACGCTTGAGGTAGGACTGCGGATCGCTGTCGGACGCCATGTCTGCCCGACTGGCCGACCACACGAGCATCGAGCCGAAGATCGTCGTCGCCATCGCGGCGATGAGCAGGATCCAGTCGAGGTCGCGCCAGTAGCCGCGCTGCTTGGTGAGGGTATGCGTCCCGGGATCGGACGCGAGGATCCCGCTCATGACGATGATCCTGCCGCACGGACGTCAGGGACGCCGGAGCCCTTGCCCTTCGGCGTGACCGGTGTGCCGTCCTCGCGCACGACGGGCAGGTCCGCCTGCGGAGCCCCGCCGACGAGCACGCTGTCTCTGGGGTTGACGCGGGTGCCCTTGACCCCGAAGAGCGCCTCGTAGATCTTGCGGACGCTCGGTCCGGAGGTCTTCGATCCGGTGCCGCCCTCGGTCACCATCATCACGATCGCGTACTTGGGGTCATTGGCCGGTGCATAGGAGGCGAACCACGAGGTGGAGGCCTTGTCACCGGTGACCTGCGCCGAACCGGTCTTCGATGCGACCGGGATCTTGTCGAGCGGGAAGCCGAGGAAGGGCGTCTTGCCGGAACCATCGGTCGTGACGCCCGGCAGGGATTTACGCAGGAATCGGATGGCGCTCTTGGGCACCTCGACCTTGCGGACGGGGATGGGGTCGAACTCCTCGACGGTCTGACCGTCGGCGGACAGCAGGCCCTTGGCGATCTGCGGCTGGTACAGCGTGCCGCCATTGGCGATCGCCGCGTAGACCATGGCCATCTGCAGGGGCGTCACCGTGGTGTCACCCTGACCGATGGCCGCGTTGAGGGCATCGCCCGCACGCCACTGGTAGCCGTCGGTGCAGTTCTCGCGATCGAGGGCGGTGTAGTAGTCCGCGAGCTTCGGGTCGGTCTTGCGCGTCTCGGGGTAGCCCTCCTCGGCGTTGCGGCACCAGGTGTCCTTCCGCGCCTCCCAGTTGTCGAACTTGAACTCGCGGCTCGCGATGCGTCCCGGGGCCTCGCCCGGGAGGTCGATCCCGGTCTTGCTGCCGAGCCCGAACGTCGCCGCGGTCTCCGCGATGGGATCCGACGCCGTCACGTCGGCGTCCGGGCCACCTGCCTTCTGCCACATGCGGCGGGCGATGTCGTAGAAGACCGTGTTGCAGGACACCTCGAGCGCCCTGGTCAACGAGATCGGCCCGTAGGGCTTGGACTCGTAGTTGCGGAACGTGGTGCCACCGACCTTCACGCGAGACGGGCAGGGGTAGATGCCGTACAGGTCGAAGTTGTCCTTGCCCGCTGCGGCCGTACTGATGGCCTTGAAGGTGGATCCGGGGGCGAACTGGCCCTGATAGGCGTTGGAGGACAGCGACTCGTCGTTGATCAGCTGCTTGTACTGCTTCTTGGTCACTCCCCCGATCCAGATGGAGGGATCGTAGGTCGGGTAACTGGCCATGGCCAGCACGCGTCCGGTGTCGACCTCGACGACCACCGCGGCACCGGACTTGCCTCGGTACCCCTGGTTCTGGGCCCGCCGGATGGCGTTGACGAGTTGCTGCTCGACGACGGCCTGCAACCGGGCGTCGATGCTCGTGACGAGGTAGTCACCCGCCTTGGGGTCCTGCTCCTCGAGCACCCCGGTCACGTTGCCGGCCGTGTCCACCGCGAGGGTCGTGATGCCGGGCTTGCCACGCAGGACATCGTCGTACTGCCGCTCCAGACCGGTGCGTCCGACGACATCGGTGCGGCGGAGGCGGTCGTAGGCCGTCGTGTCGCCCTGCTCGTCCAACTGCTCCTCGGTGACCGGGCCGAGGTAGCCGAGCATGTGCGCGGCGTTGGCATTGAACGGAGCCGGGTACTCGCGGACCGCCTCGAGCTTCGCGGTGACGCCCGGGAACTCACGGCGTCGCTCCATGATGCTGAGCGCCGTCTGGGTGTCGACATCAGATGCGACCGGAACCGGCTGGTAGGTCGAGCCGTTCCAGCAGACCGGCGGCGGCTTGGCCCCCTCGGTGCCGCAGGACTTCAGCCGGTCCTCGATCCGGTCGCGGGGCTCGTCCAGGATCCGGGAGAGCCGGTTGAGGACGCCGGCACCGTCGTTGGGCTGCTGGGCGAGCACCTGTCGGTCGACGGTCACGACGACGGTGGTGCGGTTGGCGATCAACGGCCGACCGGCCTGGTCGAGGACCAGCCCGCGCACGGCTGGCTCAGCGACCTCTCGCACCGTGTTGTTCTGGGCGATGGCGCGGTACTCGGCCCCCTCCATCACCTGCAGGTAGAACGACCGTGCCACGAGGGTCCCGAGGAGGGAGACCACGAGAACGGCCAGGACGAGGAGGCGCAGGTTGGAGCGCTCGCTCACCGGCTTCCTCCCAGGACGTGGTCTTCTCGCGGACGTCCACGGAACCTGTCCGGATCCGATCCGGGGCTCTGTGGCGACGGCAGGGGGAACTGCCAGATACGACGGTACGACGACTTGACGGGTATTCCGGTTCCCGCCGCCCCATTATGGGCTTAATGTCCGAATCATTCCTCAGCTGACGAGGATCTCCGGCGTCGCCTTCCGCACCACCCACGCGACCAGCAGGATGACTCCGGGTGCCAGGAGCACCCCGTACAGCGCACCGCTCAGGGCCAGGACGGGCACCTGCTCCCAATCGACTCGCTCACTGCCGAGCATGGTGTCCAGTCCGGCCGTGAGCAGCACCGCAGCACCGGTCGCCAGCCCGGTCATGCCCATCATGATCGGAATGGTGCGGTCCCGGGGATCGACGGCCAGACCGGTGATGAACCCGATGAGGATGTACACGACGGCATTGATGCCCAGAAGGGTGTCCCCGGGGGGCGCCAGATCGAGCAGCGCCCCGGCGGTGAAGCCGGTCACCGCACCTTGCACCGGTCCCATCGCGAGCGCGACGGCGACGACGGTCACGACGACGAGATCGGGGGTCGCTCCGGGGATGCCCAGTCGAGAGAGCAGGGTGACCTCGATCAGGACGGCCAGGAGTGCGGCCGTGCCGATGATGAGGGCCTGCCGCCAGATCACGGAGCGTCACTCTCGACCGGGACGGCGGCCGTCTCCTCCTCCGGCGCCGCCGGCTCGGCCGGTGTGGCGTCGGTGTCGTCCGCGACGGCCGCGTCGCCGGCAGCCTCGTCCCCACCGAGGGGGGCCGGGCTCGGCACGACGCTGAGATCGTCACCTCTGGGGAGCACCGAGTCCCGTGGATCCTCACGCGGAGGCTTGGTCACCACGCCGAGGACGCTCAACTGCGACATGTCGGCGAACGGCTGAACGCGTGCCACGCGCGTCAACTGGCCCGAGGTGCCCTTCACCTCGACCACCTCCCCGATCGGCAGCCCGGGGGCATACGGCCGTCCGTTCTTGGAGCCGAAGGAGACGATGGCATCGCCCACGCGGATGTCCGCGAGCGGGTCGAGGAGCTCGAACTCCAGGGAGTCCTGACTGCCGGTGCCGGCCGCGATGCCGATCTCCTCAGTGCCGGCCACCCGGCCGCCCACGGCCGACCCCTGATCGACGATCAGCACGACCGTCGCGGTGTTCGCCGTCGTCTTGAGCACGCGTCCGACGAGGCCAGCGCCGTTGATGACGGACATGTCCTGCTCGATGCCGTCATTGCGTCCGGCATCGACCGTCACCGTCCAGGAGAAGTCCTGGGCCGGGCCGATGGCGATGACCTCGGCGGGCACGAATCGATACTGCCCGACGCTGGCCACGCGCAGCAGGCCGTCCAGGGCAGCGGCCCGGGCCTTGTCGTTCTTCAGCACGTTCAGCTCAGTGCGCAGCGCCTGGTTCTCTGCGGTGAGGGTGTCGATCTGGTTGGCCTGATCGCGCATGCTGGACCACCAGCTGCCCGCGCCGGTGATCGGGGAGAACACGGTGGCAGCCGCACGCTCCATGCCGCCGAGGACGTTCGAGACGACGTTCCTGGCCGTGGCGAACGGGCCCTCTCCCCCGCGCAGGTCGAGGATGACGAAAGTCAGCGAGGCGACGACGAGCACCGCAAGCAGGATGCGCGTGCGCCGGGAGAACATGGGTCAAGTCTGGACTGTGGCCGTCTCCGGGACCACACGCCCCACCGCGAAGGCGGTGAGGATCAGCGCCGCGGCTCGGAGATGAGGACCTGCTGGAGGGCCTCGAACTCCTCGACGCACTTGCCCGAGCCGAGCGCCACGCAGTCCAGCGGTCGGTCGGCGATGATGATCGGCATACCGGTCTCGTGACGCAGTCGCTCGTCCAGACCGCGCAGCAGGGCACCACCACCGGTCAGCACGATGCCCCGGTCCATGATGTCGCCGGACAGCTCCGGCGGGGTGCGATCGAGGGTGGCCTTCACGGCATCGACGATGGCGTGGACCGGCTCGTCGATGGCCCGGCGGATCTCCTCGGCGGAGACGACAATCGTGCGCGGGAGCCCGGTGATGAGGTCACGGCCGCGGATCTCGGCGTGCGGCTCGTCCGGCATCGGGAAGGCCGAGCCGATGGCGACCTTGATCTCCTCCGCGGTGCGCTCGCCCAGCATGAGCGAGTACTCCTTCTTGACGTACTGGATGATCGCGTTGTCGAGCTCGTCACCGCCGACGCGCACGGACAGGCTGGTGACGATGCCGCCCAGCGAGATGACGGCGACCTCGGAGGTGCCGCCGCCGATGTCGACCACCATGTTGCCCGTGGGCTCGTGGACGGGCAGGCCGGCCCCGATGGCCGCGGCCATCGGCTCCTCGATGATGAAGACCTTGCGGGCACCCGCCGCGTAGCCGGCGTCCTTGACCGCACGCTGCTCGACTCCGGTGATGCCGGAGGGTACGCAGACGATGAGCCGGGGCTTGGCGAGGTGACGGCGCTTGTGCACCTTCTGGATGAAGTAGCGCAGCATGCGCTCGGTGGTGTCGAAGTCGGCGATGACGCCGTCCTTCAGCGGGCGGATCGCGACGATGTTGCCCGGGGTGCGGCCGATCATGCGCTTGGCCTCTGCCCCGACGGCGAGAATGCCCCCGGTGTTGTTGTTGATCGCGACCACGGAGGGCTCGTTCAGCACGATGCCGCGCCCGCGCACGTAGACGAGCGTGTTCGCGGTGCCGAGATCGACGGCCATGTCACGGCCGACGAACGACGATCCGCCGAAGGTGGACGAAGCAGCCATAGGGGAAGTGGCCCTTCTGTGGTCGGGTCAAGACCCCTCATCGTAGCCCGATCCGCTCGCGTGGCCTATCCCGCGGGCACCCACCACCGGCGCGAGTGGTCAGTTGTCGGGGTGGATTCGTCCCTCAGCACCCCGACAACTGACCACTCGCGGGAGTGTGGGACGGACCACTCGCGACGTGTGTCAGGCCTCGCCCAGAGCCTGGGCGCGCTCGACCTCGGTGCGGCGCAGGTACGCCTCCAGCCGCTCAGCGGTGGCTGCGTCGCAGGGCAGGTCGAAGGCAGCGGTGGTCACCGCCCCCAGATCAGCCCGGTAGTCGTGCCCACGGCTCTCGAACTGGCCCGGGCGCACGTGCGTGGCGAACATGGTGTCGACGAAGGCCTGGGCGAACGTGATGCCCGGCTTCCAGGTCATGCCGACCGGGACGTTGCGCCCGCGCTGCCCGTCAGCGGGCAGCCACGCAGGCCGACGAGCCAGCAGCGCAGGTCGGAACCGCACCACCGGGTCGCCGTCATGCTCGAGGAACCACACCCGCGGACGGGGGGTCGGCACCGGATCGGGCAGCTGCTCGGGGCGGTCGACGGTGTAGGACTCTCCCGCGCACAGTGCATGGAAGACGTCGGCTCGCTCACCACCCGGCGTGCCGACCCACAGGGCAGCTGCGACTGAGTAGCGATCGAGATCCATCGGGCCGGCGGGGATGGCCGTCTGCTGCACCTCAGCCCCGAGGCTCTCGCCGTAGAGCAGGATGCGCGGCTGGTGCTCGCGTCCGGCGAGCTCCTCGCGGATGGCGTCGAGCAGCAGACGCTGAGTGTGCGCCCCGGCCTGCACCTTGTTCAGGGAGAGGAACGACGGAAGGAGGCCGTAGCCCACCGCAACCGCAGCACTGTCGCCGCGGGTGAGCACCTCGAGGACGTCGACCGGGAAGGAGTTCGCGTATCCCGTGCCCGCAGGTGCCTGGATGATCAGGTTCGCGCGGTCGAAGGCTCCGGTGCGCCGGAGCTCCGCCATCGCCAGACCGACCCGCTGCTCCGGAGTCGCGGCGGCACCGGCACCCACGAAGACCCGGACCGGCGACGCCACTGGCTCGGCACCCATGACCTCGCGGATCGCATCGGGAGTCGTCACATAGTTGACGAAGCGGGCACCCTCGCGGCCGAGCTCGGTGACCTTGACGACCGAGCCGGCACTGCCGGAGACCTCCGGATCGGTCGGCGGCACGGTGTACGGCTGGTCGAGGTCGCGACCCTGCTCGACGAGGCCCGCGAGCAGTCGGCGCGCCGCGATCGTCCCCGCGAGGCCGACGGCGCCCGCGACCCCCGCGCCGACCAGCACCGGGGGAAGCGTCGTGATCGGCCCCGGGCCTCGGCCCGCAGCGGCGCGGAGCAGCGACAGGGTCGTGCCGGTCTTGACCCCGGCCGCGAGCCCCGCGATGCCGCCGAGGACGAACGGGAAGGCGGTGCGGACCGGGGCCGGCCACTCGACGAGGGTCGGGCCACGGGAGGCCCAGGCCACGGCGCCGCCGACAGCGGCACCGATGCCCAGACCGACCGCGGCGGGCTTCATGCCTAGGCCAGACCCGGGAAGAACAGGGCGACCTCACGGGCCGCCGACTCCGGGGAGTCCGAGCCGTGGGTCACGTTGTTCTGCATCTCGGTGGCGAGGTCACCGCGGATGGTGCCCATCTCGGCATTGGCCGGATTGGTGGCACCCATCATGTTCCGCCACTGCACGATCGCGTCGGGGCCCTCGATCACGGCGGCGACGAGCGGGCCGCCGGTGATGAACTCGACGAGGTCACCGAAGAACGGCTTGTCCTTGTGCTCGCCGTAGTGGGTCTCGGCCACCTCGCGGGTCAGCGTACGCAGCTCCATCGCGACGATGCGGAAGCCCTTGCGCTCGATACGGCCGATCACCTCGCCGACGAGGCCACGGGCGACGCCGTCGGGCTTGATGAGGACGAGAGTGCGCTCGGACACGGAGGTTCTCCTTGGTGAAAGGTCGGGGGTCAGCACCCGGGACGGTGCCCCAGCATCCTAACGAGGGGCCGTGGGCGTGCTTCCGGCGACCAACCGCGCGGCGATGCCCTGGACGTCCGGGAGCGATCCATCCGCCACGGAGATGACGAGGTCGTAGGCCTCGTCATTCGTGAGCGTGAGTCGCCGTCCGTTGAGTCCCAGGAAGGCAATCACTGCACCCAGGCCAAGCCGCTTGTTCCCGTCGACCAGGGCATGGTTGATCACGACGGAGTGGAGCAGGGCAGCAGCCTTGTCGTGGACAGTCTCGTAGGCGTCAGCACCGAAGACCGTCGTCTGGGGACGCGCTGCCGCAGACGCCAGGAGTCCGTAGTCCCGGACCCCGACCTCCGCATCGACGACCCGGCGCGCGACGAGAAGCAGGTCGTCGACATCGAGGTAGATCACTCGCCCAGCCTTCGCAGGGCATCGGCGTAGCGCGGAACCTCCTCGTCGAGGATGCGCCCGAGCGCCTCAGTTCGAGCATGGCGGTCCATGTACTCGACGATCGCGGCCCTGACGACCTCCTGCATCGAACGGCCTTCGACCTCTGCGCGGGCCTTGAGGGCGGCGTGGGTGTCGGGATCGAGTCGGAGGGTCATGGCCATGAACCTAACGGTATCACCGTGATACCACCTGGCACGCCAGCTCCAGATTTGCACCGCTTCCCGGCTCAATTCGAGCGAATTGAGCCGGTATCCCGCTCAGAAGCCAGATTTGGGCCGGTTCCCGGCTCAAATCTGAAGGAAAGCAGGGATACCGGTCCAGTTCTTGGGAACTGGACCGGGAAGCGGTGCAAATCTGGGGCCGCTACTCCCCGGGGTCGGAAACAGGGCCCCCGGAACAGGGCCCCCGAAACAGGGCCCCCGAAACAGGGCCGGCGGCGGCCTACTCCCCCGTGCCGGAAGCGGTGCGCTCGGCCTTCAGACGATCCCCCCGGGAGCCGAGATAGATCGCCGCCCACCACAGGACGACGAACAGCACCCCGACGACCAGCATCGTCCAGCCGACCACGATCGCCGAGGCCAGCACGAACACCTGCATCACCCACCCGAGAGTGATGCCCCAGCGCCGCCCCACGAGCCCCGCGTTCAGGACCAGCAGCAGCATGAGCAGGCCGCCGATCCACCAGGCGAGGGTGGTGTTCTGCACCGAGCCGTCCGACGTCGCCAGCGACGTGGCCAGCAGGATGACGATCGCCTCGATGGCGAGCACGGATGCGGTCAGTGCCCTCATGCGTCGGACCCGCCCTTCTCCTTCACGAGCAGTTCACGGGCCTGACCGACGAGCACCACCGATCCAGTGACGAGCACCCCGATGCCCTCGTACTGCCCGCTCTCCTCCGCCAGGGCCAGCGCACGATCCACGGCATCCGATAGGTCCGGCTCCACGAAGACGCGATCGTCGGAGAACACCTCCGACGCGATCGCTCCCAAGGGGTCCGCGTCGACCGCCCGGGGCGAGGCGGGCTCGGTGATGACCACCTGTGCCAGCACCGGCTCCAGCGCCGTCAGGATGCCGAGCGCGTCCTTGTCCGAGAGCACCCCGACCACACCGACCAGGTGCGTGAAGTCGAACGAGTCACGCAGCGCCTGCACCAGGGCCTGAGCACCGTGGGGGTTGTGCGCGGCGTCGAGGATGACCGACGGGCCGCGCCGGACGATCTCGAGCCGGCCCGGTGACGTCACCATCGCGAAGCCCTCGCGCACGACGTCAGCGTCGAGGGCACCGACCCCGCCGAGGAAGGCCTCGACGGCGGCGAGGGCAATAGCCGCGTTGTGCGCCTGATGCTCACCGAACAGCGGGAGGAACACCTCGTCGTACTCCCCTGCAAGGCCCTTGAGGGTGAGGAGTTGACCCCCCACCGCGACCCCACGGGACAGCACACCGAACTCCAGACCCTCGCGCGCCACCGTCGCGTCGACCTCGACCGCCCGCTCGAGCAGGATCTCCGCGACCGGCAGTTCCTGCTGCGCCAGCACCACCACCGACTCCGGCTTGATGATCCCGGCCTTCTCGCGGGCGATCTCCTCGACCGTGTCACCGAGGTAGTCGCGGTGGTCCATCCCGATCGGGGTGACGACGTTGACCGCACCCTTGACGACGTTGGTGGAGTCCCACCCCCCACCGAGGCCCACCTCGATGATCGCGACGTCGACGGGAGCATCGGCGAACGCGGCGAACGCCAGGCCGGTCATCACCTCGAAGTACGACAACGGGGCGCCGTCGTCCGCCGCGGAGTTGGCATCGACCACAGCGACGTACGGCGCGATCTCCTCCCATGCCTGAAGCACCTTCTCCTCTGGAATCGGCTCGCCGTCGAGGCAGATCCGCTCCCGTGCGTCGGACAGGTGCGGAGACGTGAACAGGCCTGTGCGCAGACCATAGGAGCGCAGGACCGCCTCGATCATGCGGGCAGTCGAGCTCTTGCCGTTGGTGCCCGTGATGTGGATGACCGGGAAGGCCGACTGCGGGCTGCCCAGCAGGTCGGTGAGGGCAGCGATCCGGGCAAGCGTGGGCTCGATGATGTTCTCCGGCCAGCGCTGCTCCAGCAGGGCCCACAGGGCCCGGACGTCGTCGATGGACTCCTCGGCTCCCATGGGGCGCGAGTCTACGTCGCCACCCCCATCCGCGAGTGGTCACCTGTCGGGGCTCCCGACCGACGGACGACCCCGACAGGTGACCACTCGCGGATGAATAGACTCGGCGCCCATGAGCGCCAACTCCCTGCCCGACAAGCCCACCCTCGACGGCATCGAGGCCCGCTGGGCGCAGGTATGGGAGGACGACGGCACCTACCGGTTCGACCGCACGAAGACCCGCGAGCAGGTCTACTCGATCGACACCCCGCCGCCCACGGTCTCCGGCTCCCTCCACGTCGGCCACGTGTTCTCCTACACCCACACCGACAC
>JAUHZW010000045.1 GCA_030425745.1 Actinomycetes bacterium | reverse complement strand
GACTCGGCATCGATGTCCAGCCACGCCCATCGCTCCGCTCGTATGGTGGCGCGTAGTCGGGCCGTGGCGTCGTCATCCACGAGCCAGGTGCCCGCGTCGTCGCGGATGACGGACACGCCGTAGTCCTTGGCCGCACGCTCGACCGTGACGTAGCCGTCAATCACGTCCTCAAGAACGGCAGACGTGTTCCGGCGCAGAGGGTCCCCGTATCCGCCACCACCGGCGCTGGCCCGAGAGAAGGCATCACCGGAGACGAGTTCCTCATTCGAGAAGATCGCGCCGAGGTACCGCTCATCGGGCGACCCCGGGTTGAGCCACAGACCCTGCGGCGTCGAGGGCAGCCCGCCGTTGATGCCCCACGGGACGCTGCGCTCGCGGTCGCAGCAGTAGGACATCACGGTCGCCGCGCTGTCGGCCATCTGGACGCCCTTGTCGACGCCGCACCCGCCGCGGAACTCACCGGGGCCACCGCTGTCGGGGACGATGCGGTGGTGAGTGGTGACCACGGGGTTGAGGCGCTCCTGACCCTCGACCGGCTGGGCGGCGAAGCTGGCACCGAAAAGAGGAGAGGCCGCGGTGGCACCGTCACGCCCGTTGCGGGCGCCCCAGCCACCCACATTCCAGTCGTACCACATGAAGATGTCCCGGTCCCGGCTGCGCATGTCCCGCCCTCCGACGAGCAGGTATTCCAGATTGAATGAGCACGCCATGGATCGTTCGGGCAGGATCTGCGACCACAACTCGAACAGTGCGTTGACGAGCTTCTCGAACACGCCGGAGACGAAGCCGCTGACCGCAGTGGGCCACGCCGCGTTGACGACGGTGCCGGGTGGACCGAGCTCGACTTCGATCGCCCGGTAGAGGCCGGCATTCACCGGCACATCGGGAAAGAAGTGCTTGGTGCCCGCGAGAAGCCCGGACAGGGTCGAGCCGTACGTCGAGTTCATGAAGGTCGATACGGCGTTGCCGGAGCCGGTCAGGTCGTACCGAAGCCGATCACCATCGATGGTGAGCGACACCGTCACCGGCACGAGCCCCTCGGGTGCGGCAGGATCCCCATCCAGAAAGTCCGATGTGGTCCAGGTTCCATCGGGCAGGGCCGCAACGCGTGCTCGCAGCAGACCACTGGCGTGGTCGATGACCTCCTGGAATGCCTGCGTGACGACGTCACGCCCGTAGCGACCGACGAGGCGCAGCACCTCGCGCTCGCACACCCGGGTCGCCTCCGCCTGGGCGTTCAGATCGCTGGCATTGTCCTGCGGCGCTCGAGTGTTGCCGACGATGAACCGGGCCACGTCCTGCTGCAGTTCGCCCTTGGACCACACGCGCAGTGGCGTGATCCGCAGCCCTTCACCGAAGTGCTCTCGAGCCTTCACATCGAATGATCCGGGCACCAGTCCGCCGACGTCACTCCAGTGGCCGTTTGCCATGGCCCATGCGATCAGCTGGTCCTCGACGAAGATCGGTCGGAGCACTCGAACATCGTTGAAGTGGGTCCCTCCGCTGTAGGGGTCGTTCGTGACGAACACGTCTCCCGCATGGATGTCGTCCCCGAACGCCTCGATGACGGCCTGGCACACGAGGTGATGTGTGCCGATGTGCACAGCGATGTCCTGATCGCCCTGCGCCACCGGGTTGCCCTCCGCATCCGCGAGGCTGCAGGAGAAGTCCTTGGCGTAGATGACGAAGGAATGGCACGTCATGCGGAACTGCTGTGCCATCAGCTCTACAGCGTTCATGAAGGAGTTCCGCAGGATCTCGAACGTGACGGGGTCGATCGCCCGCTGGCGCTTCCCACGGGGGCGTCGCGTGGATGGGGTCATGAACTGCTCACCTCGCTGATTCGAAGGTTGCTCCACTCGTCCACGACGACACCGAAGTCGGGCGGGACGATCGTCGTCGCATCGGGCTGCTCGATGACGGCTGGACCGGCAATGCGCTGGCCCGTGCGAAGCCGGGCTCGGTCGTAGACGGGTGTCCGTACCGGATCAGAGGAGTCGGCCATGGCGACATCGCGGTGGCCTGTCGGCGTCGGGCGGGTCGTGACAGGTTTGTGCTTCCTGACCGGTACCTCGGGCAAGCGCCCGATCGCTGTGAGGCTCAACTGGTGGAGCTCGACGGGAGCATGGGGATCGCGGTAGGCGTACTGAGCCTGGTAAGAGTCCTGGAACACCTGCATGGCCGTGGCCAGCGCTCCCTTGCCTCGCCCCATGGGGATGTCGAGTGAGCGCCACTGTCCGCGGTAGCGCATGCTGACCGAGCGCTCCAGGACGATGTCTGGATCGCTGACCCCCTCGAACTCGAGTCGCTCCCGCGCCTCGCTCTCGATCTGCAGGAAGCGCTCCTCCAGCGTCTGCGGGTCGATGTCGCTTGCCGTGCCCTGGTACATGGCCGTGAAGTCATGGCGGATGTCCACGAGCAGGCATCCGAGAGCCGATGTGGTCCCCGGATTCGGAGGGATGATGACCGTGGGGATGCCGAGCTCGCGGGCGATCGCGACGGCGTGCATCGGCCCTGCTCCTCCGAAGGCGACCAACGGTGCGCTGGGAGACAGCGAGCGTCGGGCCTGGCGGAGCAGGCGTGCGGCACTCGCGACCGCGGAGTCCGCGACCTGGATCATCGACGACGCTGCCTGCTGCTCGGTGAGTCCGAGATGCGTGGCGACCCGGCTGTTGATCGCTGTGCGTGCAGCCTTGGCGTCGAGGTCGACGACGCCGCCGGCCAGTGATGTGCTCAGGCGTCCGAGCAGCAGATTCGCGTCGGTGTTGGTGGGCTCCGTTCCTCCCCTGAGGTAGGAGGCGGGGCCCGGATGCGCACCGGCTGAGCGCGGCCCGCTACGCAGGGCACCGGTCTCGTCGACCCAGGCGATGGTGCCGCCACCGGCCCCGATAGTGGCCAACTCGACGCCGGGAAACGAGATGGGGTGTCCGTACTCGACCCACCACTGTTTGGTGACCCGAACCTGGCCGTCCTGGACAAGGGTGATGTCCGAGCTCGTGCCGCCCATGTCCAGAGCGATCGCGTCCTGGTAGCCACACTGGAGCGCAACATGGCGGGCGGCCATGGCGCCGGCGGCGATGCTGGAGGCCGCCAGCCGCAGTGGGAAGGCCTGGGCGAGCGGGGCGGTCATCGACCCGCCACCGGAGTGCATCAGCAGGAGGTCACCCTGATAGCCGGCATCGCGGAGGTACTCGTCCAGACGTCCGATGTACCGGGTCACGAGCGAGCCCAGCAGGGCATTGGCGACGGTCGTGGAGAAACGCTCGTACTCGTTGATCTCCGGGAGGACTTCGCTGGAGAGGCTGACGTGGATCTCAGGATCGACCTCTGCGAGGACCTCTCTCATCTCCTCCTCGTGCCGGGCGTTGGCGTAGGAGTTGAGGAAGCACACCGCGACCGTCTGGGCTCCTCGTGCGGAGATCTCCTCTGCGATCGCTCGAGCGCCGTCACGGTCGAGGGGTTGGAGCACCCGGCCGGAGTAGTCGATCCGTTCCGTGACCTCGTAGCGGTCCCGACGGCGAATGTACGGAGGCGCGACTTCGTGGTAGGCGTCCCAGACGTCCTCCTGCGTGCCGTCCCGGATCTCGATGACGTCGCGGAAGCCTCGCGTGGTGACCAGTGCAGCCGGCGGGAAGTCGCGCATGACCAGGGCGTTGGTGGTGATGGTGGTGCTGTGCGTCACCTGCTGCACGGTGGAGAGGTCCAGCCCCAGTGACTCGATGGCCCGGATGACGGATGCCAGGGGATCGTCCACCGAAGACGGGACCTTGGTGGTGCGAAGTTCGCCGGTGGCGTCGTCCAGGACGCACAGGTCGGTGAAGGTGCCGCCCACGTCGATCGACATCCGAAGGCTGGGGCCGCGGCTGCGCCTGCGGCGGGTGCTCGCCGCCATGTCAGCGGACCTCCCGATCGGAATTGGGCTGGGTGATGGTGTCATGCAGCGTGAGGTACAGCAGCGTGATGGTCTCCGGGTCTGTGAGTGTTCGGCCCAGCAGCTCCTCGACCTTGGACAGGCGGTACCGGATCGAGTTGGGGTGCAGATGCATGGCGCGTCCGGTCTCCTGGATGTCCAAGCCATGGCGCAGGTACTCGACCAACGTCTCGATGAGCACCTCGTTGGCCGCCAGGTCGCCGAGCACGTCAGCGGCCTTGTCCTGCAGGGTCTCGACCGGCAGATGGCCGAGGATGAAGTCCACGAAGCCGACGCGGTGGAACGGCGTGAAGTGACCCGTGCGGCGTCCGGTGGACATCGACATCTGAGCCTGACGCAGTGCGGCAGGCGCAGCAGTGAGGTCATGGAATGCGGAGCTCGCACCATGCACACGGTCAGGGAGCGACTGGACCAGCTCGTTGGTGAAGGCGTCGCTGGCCCCATGCAGGATCGCGTACTCGCCGCCGTAGACCCCCATGAGCGCGGGCGTGCTGAGCTCTGCAGCCAGCGACTGCACCAGAGACAGCACGGGGTCCGGCTCAGTGTCCGTGCCATCCGCCGCGTAGCCGCCCCCGATGACATGGACCTGGTAGGTGCCTTCAGCCGGGAAGTGCAGGAGCACGAGACCGTCGCGCATGCGCTGCAACCGGATGTCCGAGACCCCCTCGAGGAGTTCCAGCAGCACTTGGGCACGCTGGATCTGGTCGTGGAGGAGGGCTGACGCAAGCGTGCGCGCATGGGCACGCATCAGTTGCCTTACGGCGAATCGCGTCGAGCGGATGAGTCCGTTGTCGATGTCCCTGCCGACGGGCCACGCGAGCGCGAGGTAGGTGGATCTGGGCTCGACCGCCACCTCGCTCACGGCGACCTGCCATCGCCCGACGTCCTGACGCTGGTCGCTGTCGTCGCTGCCGCTGAGTGCGCCCTCGAGCACCTGACCGATGAGGTGCACGGGCGCCTCACCCTGGGCGGCGATCACATCCTGTCGATCGTCGTAGAGCACGGCTGAGACATCCAGGCTCGTCGCGATGCGCCGGACGAGTTCGGTCTCCATGTCGCTCGCGCTGAGCGCTCCGATGAGTTCGGACTGCAGGCTGACGGCCGTGCTCAGCACGGCCACATCGTGGATCCCGGTGGACTCATTGACCTGGCGGAGGAAGGTGCTCAGGGTCGCCTCCGGGGGGAGCACCAGCAGCGGCAGGTGGGCATGCCCGGCCTCGTCGACGAGCGCCTCCGGCGGCCGCTGCCACACCGCGCCGAGCCGCAGGACGATCCCGGCGGCCTGGCGCGCTGCCGCCTCACGGACGAAGCCGCGCAGTTCCGGATCGGTGGCATCGGCCAGCGGACGGCCATCGGTGGCCACGAGCCAACCGGGCTCGAGGGCCGACAGCCCGTCGCTGCCCTCCGCGAGGCAGGCGCCGAGGATCAGTGCGCGTGGATCGACGGCTCCTCCGCCGACCTGATCGAGGGAGGCCAGCGTCACGACCCCGCCCAGGGTGGTCGCGGGGGGTGACTCGCTTGGTAACGATTTTGTCACAGGCACGAATACGCCACGTTTCCTCAGGGACGGCTCGGTCAGTTCCCCCTCACGGTATCGGCCATGTGCGGGCGCCGCCATGCCTTCTTTGGAGAATCTCCAAAGAAGATCGTCATTTTGTGTTCTCACGACCATTGCCGGTGCGTGAGCCGGCTCTTAGTTTTTCGGCAATCCACCGGGGTCGGATCCGGCCCGAACGGAGCGAGTGAGAGGTACACGATGGGTTCATTGCGCGTGGCGGTGGACGTGGGTGGCACATTCACCGACGTCTTCGTCCTCGATGAGGCGAATGCTGAGACACGGGTCGGCAAGGTGCCGTCGACCCCGGACGATCCCGGCCGAGCAGTCCTTCAGGCGGCGAAGTCGGTTGATGTCGACCTGAAGGACGTCGTCCTGTTCAGCCACGGCACGACTGTGGCGACCAATGCCCTGATCACCCGGCGGTTTCCCCCGGCGGCGATGGTCACCACCAAGGGCTTCCGCGACGTCATCGAGATCCGTGATGGCACGAAGGAGGATCTCTGGGACGCCTACAAGGACGTCGCCAAGCCGTATATCCGTCGGCGTGATCGCTACGAGATCACCGAGCGGATCGACTACCAGGGCAAGGAGCTCGTTCCTCTGGATGAGGCTGAGGCCCGTGAACTCGCTGCACGTCTGCGCAACAAGGGCGTCAAGACGGTGGCCGTGTGCTTCGCGAACTCGTACGCGAACGGCGACCACGAGAAGCGCATGAAGGAGATCCTCGAGGAGGAGCTTCCCGGCGTCCGGGTGAGCACTTCGAGCGAGGTCCTTCCCGAGATCTTCGAACACGACCGCTTCAACACGACGGTCGCGAACGCTGTGCTCGCCCCCCTCGTCGGCGACTACGTCAACGAGCTGAGTGAGAACCTGAAGAACGACGGCTACGAGGGTGATCTGCTCCTGCTGCACTCCGGCGGCGGGTCCATGACCAACCGCATGGTGCAGAAGTACGCGGTCCGCCTGGCTGCCTCCGGTATCGCCGCTGGTGCGATCGCGGCCCGTCATCTGGCGTCCGAGGCGGGGTTCCCCAACGCCATCGGCCTGGACATGGGTGGCACCAGCACCGACATCGCGCTCGTCTACGACGGTGACATCCGCGTGACCAAGGAGTGGCACGTCGAGTACGGCTACCCGATCTGCTTCCCGAGCATCGAGGTCCTGACCATCGGCGCCGGCGGTGGATCCCTCGCGTGGATCGACGCTGCGGGCTCACTGCGCAACGGCCCGCAGTCAGCCGGTGCGACCCCCGGTCCGGCGGCCTACGGCACGGGCGGCACCCAACCGACCAACACCGACGCGAACGTCGTGCTCAACCGACTCGGCACCAAGCTCGCGGGCGGCAAGATGACGCTGCAGCCGGAACTGGCGCGCGAGGCCATCCATTCCGGTGTGGCGGAGCCCTTCGGCATGACCGATGAGGAGGCCGCCCTGGCTGTGGTCAAGGTGGCGAACGCCAACATGGCCGACGCGGTTCGCCTCGTCTCCATCCGTCGCGGCTACGACCCGCGCGAGTTCGCCCTCGTGGCGTTCGGGGGTGCGGGTGCCCTGCACGGTGCGGCGCTCGCACGCGAGTTGGCCATCCCGACCGTCCTCGTGCCGCCGAATCCGGGCGTGACGTCCGCGCTGGGCTGCCTGCTCGTCGACATCCGTCACGACATGTCGGTGATGTACCAGAAGTCTCTCGCCGACGCGAGCTCCGAGGAGATGGAGGAGATCTACAAGCAGATGGAGCGCGATGCCTCCGAGCACCTCGCCGCCGAGGGCGTGAGCCCAGAGCAGGTGGTGCTGGAGCGTACGGCAGCCATGCGCTATCTCGGCCAATGGCGTTCGCTCACCGTCACGCTCGGACAGGGGCCCGACCCGCTGCAGGACGCTGTCGGTCGTTTCCACCGGGAGCACGAGCGCGAGTACTCGTTCAGCGAGGAGACCGCGCCGGTCGAGATCTACCAGCTCGGCCTCCGCGCGATCGGTGTCACGCCCAAGCCGACGCTTGCATCCGCCGATGTCGTCGAGGCTGAGCCCCCGGCGCCGAAGGAGATCCGCGAGGTGTGGTTCGAGGGTGAGGACGGCGCCGGCCGCCCCACGCAGACTCCGGTCTACGAGCGCTCGGAACTCATGCCCGGCGTCACCGCGCATGGCCCGGCCATCATCGATCAGCTCGACTCGACCACCGTCGTCCCCCCGCACACCCGGTGGGAAATCGACAAGAACTGGAACATCCTGATCCACATCCTGGAGGTGTCGGAATGACCGCCACACTGGAACGCACGACGGGCGAGGGCCACCTCGATCCGGTGACCTTCGAGGTACTGAAGAACGCCTTCACCACCTCGGTTGACCTCATGAGCGCGCAGATCCTGCGCACCTGCCACTCGTTCGTCATCTATGCACGGGACTTCTCCTGCGCACTGGTAGATGCCAAGGGCAACACCGTGATGCAGGGCAGCCAGGACGTCGCCGTCCATGTGGGCACGCTCCACTTCGGTGCCCAGGCGATCCTCGAGCGCTTCGAGGGTGACATCCATCCCGGCGACATCTTCGGGGTCAACGATCCCTACTCCGGCGGCACACACTTCAACGACGTGCGCATCGTCCGGCCGATCTTCTCCGACGGTGAGCTGATCGCCTTCGCGATGTCGATGGGTCACTGGTCCGACATGGGCGGCACCGTCCCGGGCTCCTTCGACGTCAACGCCAAGGAGCACTTCGGCGAGGGCTTCCGCATGGTCCCGGTGAAGCTCTGGGACAAGGGCGAGTTCCGCCAGGACGTCGCCGAACTCATCGTCGCCAACACCCGCGCACCCGCATCGAATCTCGGAGACATGCGGGCTCAGGCCGAGGCGACCGGCGTGTGCGAGCGGGAGATCCTCCGGCTGGCGCACAAGTACGGACGCGACACCGTCGTCGCCGCATTCGACGAAGTGCAGAACTATGTCGAGCGGCTGACCCGCGCCCGCATCGCAGAACTCCCGGACGGCGAGTGGGAGGCCGTCGACTACATCGACTACGACCCGGCGCACGGCGAGGGCCTGGTGCCGGTCAAGGTCAAGATGAAGATCGAGGGCGACCAGATCCACTATGACCTCTCGGAATCGGCGCCTGCCGTCGCGAGCTTCCTGAACTCCGGCTTCGGTGCCTCGTTCTCCGGGGTGGTCGCGGGAACCAAGACCTTCTTCCCGGACATCCCCCTGAACTCCGGCTTCTACCGGGCCATCACGTGCGACCTCGGCCCCGAAGGAACCGTGGTCAACGCCGGATGGCCGGTGGCCGTGACCGGCTTCTGCTCCGGCCCCTACGAGAAGATCATGAGCGCGATCTTCGAGTTGTGGTCCGGGCTGATGCCTGAGCGTGCCATCGCATGCTCGTTCAACCTGGAGTACCTGCTGATCGGCGGTCGCGATGCGCGCACCGACGATGGTGGCTTCTTCATGTGGTACGACTGGATGGTCGGCGGCTGGGGAGGTCGCAACGGCAAGGACGGCGCCAACTGCACGTCCCCGCTGTTCGGTGTGGGCCTCGCGGTCCAGCCCTTCGAGGGTCAGGAGCGTCTGACTCCCGTCGTCACGGATCGCCATGAGATCGTCACCGACTCCGGTGGTCCCGGTCGCTACCGCGGTGGCTGCGGAGTGGAGAAGGGCGGCACCCTCACCCAGCCCGACAAGGCCGTCATGAGCTACTGCTGCGACCGAGCGCGCAGCGTCGCCTGGGGCGTGTCCGGCGGTCTGCCGTCGACGCCGCATGGTGTCTGGCTGAACAAGGGCACCGAGGGGGAGAAGTTCCTCGGCGCGGTGTTCTCAAACGTCCCGGTCAGCCCCGGCGACCAGTTCACCCGACCCTCGGCCGGTGGTGGAGGCTACGGCGATCCGCTGGATCGTCCCGCCGCAGAGGTGGTCGAGGACGTCGCCGACGGCTACGTGTCGGTGGAGCGGGCGGCGAAGGACTACGGCGTCGTCATCATCGTGAACGATGTCGACACCGACGACTACTCCATGGATGAAGCGGCAACTGAGGCTCTGCGTGCGGAGATCCGTGCTCAGCGGCTCGGGTGGCTCGAGGAGGATCCGCAGGTCATCGCGGATCGCTACAAGGCGGGGGAGCTCAACGAGCTCGATCTGGTGCGGCAGTACGGCGTCATCGTCGACTGGGGCACCGGCGAGCTCTTCCCGAAGACGACCCAGCAGTTCCGCGATCTGATGAAGAAGCGGGCCGCGAGCTACTGGGCGGCGGCGTGACCGGCGCGAATCTCGTGACGGCAGCGGCAGTACTCACACAAAGGAGAGGTGCATGAAGATCAGCAAGAGCTGGATTGCAGTGGCGGCAGCCGCTGGAATCCTCCTGGCCGGCTGCAGTTCCAGCAGCGGCGATTCAGAGGCTGCCGACGAGGCGCCTGCGGCGTCTGAGGAGGCAGCAGCCGACTCGGGTGACGACGGCGCAGCGGAGGATGCCGGCGACGCTGCCGGTGATGAGGCGGCTGCGGGCGGCATCGAGCCGCTGAACATCCACATCGTGGCGGCCAAGACGGGCATCATCTCGCCCTTCGACATCCAGCCCGCCGAGGCCTTCACCATGGCCATCGACGAGCTCAACGCCGCCGGCGGCATCGGTGGCCAGCAGGCCACCGTCACCTGGACGGACACCAAGTCCGACCCGGCGTTGACCAAGCAGATCGCGGAGAAGGCCGTTGCTGACGGCGCCAACGTGATCGTCGCCACCTGCGACTTCGACTTCGCGGCCCCGGCCCTGAACGTCGCGCAGGAGAACGGCATCCCGGGCCTGTCCCTGTGCCTCGGTGACCGCAAGGGTGTCGACAAGACGACGGTCGGCGAGTTCGCCTTCAGCCCGTCGCCCGGCAACGCGTTCAAGGGCTCGGCCGCTGCCGAGTTCGCCTACAACGACAAGGGCTGGACGAAGGCCTACCTGCTTCAGGACGATCTTCTCGAGTACACCAAGTCCCTCGGCGACTACGCCACCGGACGCTTCGAGGAGCTCGGCGGCACCATCGTCGGCGAGGATGTCTTCACCGGCAACGAGCAGCTGGACCCGAGTGCCAACGTGACGCGTCTGCGTGACGCTGCTGCGGATGCCGATGTGATCTTCGTGCCCTCGGTCGTTCCTGCGGCCACGACGATGATCAAGGCCATCCGCGACGCCGGCATCGACACCCCGATCATGATGCCGGGTGCTGCTGTCGACGGAACTCTGGTGACCGGGGCCATCCCGAACATCAGCGACTTCTACTCGTTCCCGTTCGCCTGCATGTCGGCGTACTGCGAGGGTGATCCCGATCCCGACGTGAAGGCCTTCGGCGACGCGTTCGTGGAGTACACGGGTGCTGATCCGTACCTGTCCTACCCGGTGCTGTCCTACGAGCTCGCCAAGGCGCTTGCCGCCGCGGTCGAGACGGCCGGCTCCACCGACGGTGCGGCCATCGTGAACGCTCTGGAGACCATGCCTCCGACCGACTACCTCACCGGTCCGATCGCCTGGTCCGAGGAGTGCCACGCCCCGACCGGTCGCCAGCAGCGTGTCGTCGAGTACCAGGACGGCAAGGGCACCTTCGTGCAGCTGATCACGCCGGAGAAGATCGCGTCGGTCGATCCGGGCAACCCCTGCGAGGCGGCCCAGTCCACGGCAGGCTGACCTCCTCTCGCATAACGAAGTTCAACACAAGGAGTCGTTGATGGACCGATCAGACCGGAGCGATGAGCTCAGAACCTCGGGGCTGTGCGTTCACTTCGAGGGCGTGAAGGCGGTCGATGAGATCGACCTGCGCGTCCCCCGGGGAGGCATCACCGGTCTGATCGGTCCCAACGGCGCCGGCAAGTCGACCTTCTTCAACGCGGTGAGCGGCTTCGTGCCGCTCACCGCGGGGTCGGTCGCCCTGGGTGACACCGACATCAGTGGTTGGTCACCCGCACGCATCTCCCAGCACGGGCTGGTGCGGACCTTCCAGGACACCCGCATCTTCAAGAGACTGTCGGTCCTGGAGAACATCGAACTGGGCATCATGAACACCGGCAAGCACGGTGCGGAGGCCCGGGAGAAGGCCCATCAGGTGCTCGAACTCGTGGGCGTCACCAAGTACACGGATGAGATCGCCGGCAACGTTCCCCTCGGTGACGAGCGACGTGTCGGCATCGCCAGAGCCGTGGCAACGGACCCCGACTTCCTCCTCCTGGACGAGCCTGCGGCTGGGCTCGACGAGGACGAGACCTCTGAACTCGCAACCACGATTGTCGCGGTGCGCGACGAACTGCAGTGCGGCGTGCTCCTGGTGGAGCACGACATGTCCGTGATCTTCCGGATCTGCGAGGCCATCCACGTCATGGACTCGGGCAGGACGATCGCCGAGGGCACTCCCGAGGAGATCCGCACCAACCCCGCTGTGATCGAGGCCTACTTCGGGAGGGACCACAAGTGAGCATGCTGGATGTCCGCGACCTGCGGATCACCTACGGCCGCGCGGTCGCGGTGAAGAGCCTCGACCTGCATGTCGACGAGGGTGAGTTCGTGTCGCTCATCGGACACAACGGCGTCGGCAAGAGTTCCACCGTCAAGGCGATCGCCGGCGCGCTGAAGCCCGCCGGCGGGACGATCACATTCCAGGGCAACGACATCACCGGTCGTGACTCCGGTGCCATCCTTCGCCTCGGTGTCGCGGTGGTTCCTGAA
>JAUHZW010000328.1 GCA_030425745.1 Actinomycetes bacterium | reverse complement strand
CGCAGCACACGAGATCAGGACCTGCTCGCCACGCTCCTGCAGGCCGAGGACGAGGACGTCGCGCTTGCGGCGCTCGACAATCAGCACCTCTCAGCGGAGGTAGTCGAGAGTCTGGCTGTGAACGCCGACGCCGATCTCGCCTGGTCCATGGCGGCCGCGGAGCACTGTCCACCTCAGGTGCTGTCAGTTCTGGCCGGCCATCCAGCTGAGTCCGTCCGCCGCGCCGTAGCCGCTCATGCGCACACTCCCGAGACAGACCTCGAGCGGCTCTCCGCAGACGATGCGTGGACGGTGCGCGAGGCCGTGCGTCTCAATGCCGCAGCGTCGGAAACGGCTCGAGCCACGGCCGCGCTGATGAACGGCTCCTAGAAGGAGTGGGCTCCGCCCGTCAGGGCGAGGGAACCCTCACGTCACCATCTCTCCGCCCACGCGCGACACGAGGTGCGCCACGTGGTTCCACAGGTCCTCCGCATCGCCGACGATGGCTATGAACTCGACCGGATTGACGGGCTGCGCGGCTGCCAATCCCGAGTATCCGATGGCCAGGCTTCCGTCAGGGCCGCGCGTGAACGTGGGTCGGCCGATGTTCGAGGGCCAACCCAGCGCGGACTCCAGGGTCTCCTGCGTGCTGGGAATGCCGGTGCCGGCTTCACCCGTCACTCTGATGCAGGGACCCCAGGGCCCCTGCTCGTCGAGCACCGTGGTGAGGCGCATGTCGCCCTTCTCCCAGACCACGGGGTCAGTGGAGATCTGCGTCCAACCCTCTTCCTCCATGCGCGACCGAACCACCGCGCCGTAGTCGTCGCTCATGCGTTCTCCACCTCCGGGTTCGTGGCGCTGCCACCGAAACGAGCCCGGAATCGGGCGCTGCCATCCAAGGACGACAGGAGTCCTTCGAGCATCGCCATAAGGCGTTCGTCGGTGTAGGGCCCGACGAGGTTGGCCCGCTGAACGACCGGCGTGAGGACCGCGGGCCCCTCTCGTGTGGGCGCGATGCGCCACGAGAATCCCGGTGCCGGATCTCGCAGGGCGATCCATTCGAGCATCTCGTGCGTGACGGGCACCTCAAAGCCATAGGCACCGAGGAGGCTGATGAGGCAGAACTGCCCGGAGACATGGACGGTCACCTCAACGGGAGACTCCTTGTACATCCCCATCACGAGTCCGTCTTCGAGCGAGGATTCCCCGGATCCCGTCATCACGAGTCCAAGGCCGGACAGCGCGCGCCGCACGCGATCCATCTCGTCGGACAGCGACGAACCCTGCAGGACAGCGGACTGATCAAGGATTCCGGGCTTTCCCGTGCCCAGACCGCTCCCAGCCTTGGGAAGGGCGGACCCGCCACCCGCCGGGCCGCTGCCGGCACTGCCTCCCGCGCTCTCGCCGAGAAGGACGTCACGATGGCTTGCCATGTGCAGTGCCGCGATGCAGTCGCCGAAGGCGGACTCGAATCGGTCGGGATCCTCCACCTGAAGTTCAGCAAGCCACCGGGCGATGCTCGGGAGGGTGCTGACGGTGTGTTGGACGAGGGCGTTGGCCATCGTCTGATCGGGCGGGAGGCGAAAGCGGTAGCCCACCGCCAGCGTTCTCATCGGAGTCGGTGTGGGAATGATCTCCAGGCGTGGCGTGCCGCCGGTCTCGAGGATCGCGTGATCCTCGTCGGAGACGAAGGCGACCGCCTCAGGCAACCACTCCTCATCGACGCCCGGCCAGTTCAGTCCACGACCCAGAGAGATGAGACCTCCAGCGCTGAACTCCTCGGTCTCAACGGCCCGGACCACCGCCGCCAGAGTGCGCAGTTCCTCTGCGTTCGCGTGTGACGGAGGGGCGAGAGCCGGAGCGACGGTGGCCGTCGTCATCACCCAACAGGTGAC
>JAUHZW010000327.1 GCA_030425745.1 Actinomycetes bacterium | reverse complement strand
AACGCAACAAGGTGATCGAACGAGAACTGCTGGTCAGCACTCTGGCCGGCCTTACCGGAGGTACCCCGTGACCGACTCCCGCCGACCTGTCCGCCGCGCTCTGGTGTCGGTCTATGACAAGACCGGGCTGGAGGATCTCGCCCGTGGCCTCGCTGAGGCGGGTGTGGAGATCGTGTCGACCGGTTCGACGGCCAAGACCATCGCGGCCGCCGGGGTTCCCGTCACGGCCGTGAACGACGTCACCGGGTTCCCCGAGTGTCTCGATGGTCGTGTCAAGACTCTCCATCCCCACATCCATGGCGGCCTGCTCGCCGATCTGCGCAAGGACTCCCATCGCGAGCAGCTCGACGAGCTCGGCATCGCCGCCTTCGAGCTCGTCGTCGTCAACCTCTACCCGTTCGAGCAGACAGTCGCCTCGGGAGCGAGTGTCGACGAGTGCGTCGAGCAGATCGATATCGGTGGCCCGGCCATGGTGCGGGCCTCGGCCAAGAACTACGCCAACGTCGCGATCGTGACCTCCCCGAGCCGGTACGAGCAGGTGCTCGGTGCGGTCGCTGCCGGTGGCTTCACGCTCGAGGAGCGTGCTGGCCTTGCGGTGGAGGCCTTCTCCCACACCGCCACCTATGACACCGCCGTCGCGAGCTGGCTGGGTTCCGTCGTCTCTCCCGATCCCGAGGGCTTCCCGCAGTGGACCGGAGCTGCCTTCCGCCGCGGCAACGTGCTGCGCTACGGCGAGAACCCGCACCAGTCGGCGGCCGTCTACCGCGCCACCTCCGGTGAGGCCGGCATCGCCGGTGCCCACCAGTACCAGGGCAAGGAGATGAGCTACAACAACTACGTCGACGCCGACGCGGCCCGGCGCGCGGCCTATGATCACGCGCAGCCGGCCGTCGCGATCATCAAGCACGCCAACCCCTGCGGCATCGCGGTCGGCGGCGACATCCTCGAGGCCTACCAGCGCGCCTTCGCCACCGATCCGGTCTCAGCCTTCGGCGGCGTCGTGGCAGCCAACCGGGAGGTCACGGCCGACATGGCCCGCGCCATGGCCGACGTCTTCACCGAGGTCGTCATCGCACCGTCGTACGAGCCGGAGGCCCTCGAGGTGTTCTCAGCGAAGAAGAACCTGCGCGTCCTCGAGGTCGACGGTCCGCAGGGTGGCGGCCGACTCGAGACACGACTGATCTCCGGCGGCGCGCTCGTGCAGGGCGTCGACGCTGTCGATGCCGAGGGGGACGATCCCGCGACGTGGACTCTCGCCACGGGAGAGGCCGTCGACGCCGCGACGCTGGCCGACCTCGCCTTCGCCTGGCGCGCCTGCCGGTCGGTGAAGTCCAACGCGATCCTGCTGGCCAAGGACGGCGCGGCCGTCGGTGTCGGCATGGGCCAGGTCAACCGCGTGGACTCCGCACGGCTCTCGGTCGAGCGTGCGGGGGAGCGTGCGGCGGGGTCCGTCGCCGCGTCCGATGCGTTCTTCCCGTTCCCCGATGGCCTGCAGGTGCTCATCGATGCCGGGGTCACCGCCGTCGTCCAGCCCGGTGGATCGGTGCGCGATGAGGAGGTCATCGCGGCGGCCAGAGATGCCGGCGTGACGATGTACCTGACCGGGACGCGCCATTTCTTCCACTGACAGCACGTGGGGGCGCTGGGCGCCCTACGTCGCGGCCTTCTCGATCGGCCTGCTGAGCTCCGTTCAGTCCCGGATGAACGGCGGCCTCACAGCACTGTGGGACAACCCGAGGCAGGCTGCGCTCTACAGCTTCGGCAGCGGCTTCGTCCTCCTGACCGTTGTCGTGTTTCTCCGGCCGGGGCTGCGTGCTTCGATCCGCCGCATCGGGACATCGATCCGAGGCGGAGCACTGCGCTGGTGGGAGGTCATCG